>NZ_JBYCKY010000620.1:0-4302 GCF_057473605.1 Mycobacterium sp. TH-M82
GTGGTGGAGAAGCGCCGCGATTTGGTGGTGATGTGCCCGCGATAGCCCAGGGTGTGCAGCCAGGCCAGCATCGCGGTGTTTCCCGGCAGCGCCGCCAAGTCGGCCAGAGTGGACAGGATGCATCGGGTATGGGCCGCCACGTCCAGCTCGGCGATGGCTCGGGCGCTGATCCGGCGGGCGGCGATCCCGAATTCGGCAACCGATTTCGTGGTGTACTTGGCCAGATACGCCGCCACCCGCCGCGCCAGCCCCGGTTTACTGCTGTCGCCGGCGGTGAGGGGTTGGATGTCGATTTGGGTGCCGAACCGCACCACGCGCTGACAAGACGCACCCGCCGCAGCGGGGTCGATGGCGCCCGAATCACCGATTGTCACCGGCAGCCGTACCTCGGTGACGGCATGACGTAGCAGAGCGGCCAGCTCGGTCGCCGACATCGCGCCAACGGGTTGCGCGGCCGTCGCGTTCTGGTCGTCGTTGGTGGGGTCGAGTCGGATCAGGGTGTGGTAGTGGATGACCGCGCGGCGTTGGTATTCGGCGACTTTGACAAACGACACCCGCACCGCATCCGGGTCGGCCCCCGCGGCACGCAGATGGCGGGCCACGGTGCGGCGCAACGTGATGGTGAACCGGCGCCACAACTCCGGTGCGTGCCAGTTGAACAGCACATGGCCGGTGTAGTCGTAGCACTGCGGACACAACGGCTGCCCGATCACCGCGTCATCCGGGCCGTGGACCGTGGGGCACGACAGCGGATTGCCGTGTGCGCAATTGCGCGTCGCGCTGCCCGGTGGGTGGCAGGCCCGGCCGGGATGCTCGGGATGGCTGGTGTGTACGGCGCCGAAGCTGGGGGCGGTCAGCGTGGCGAACACCTGCGGGCGGTCCGCGGTGTGCTGGGGCATGCCGTGATGGCCGCCCGCCGTGCCGGCGTGGATCAACTGCCAGGTGTCGGCGGCATACAGATCCGAACACGACGGGCACACCGCAGCGCGCCGGTTGCCGCAGCGGATCATCACCGCCACCCACCGCTTACGGTCGCGGTCATAGGCGCTGGCCTGTACCGGGTTGGCGCAAAACCCCACCGACGCGCAGCGTGCCCACCACGACTCATAGCTGTGCGACGCCGCCCGGCGGATCGCCTGTTCGATCGCGGGCGAGCCGGGCGAAAGCCAGTCCGGCAATGATGCCGGTGCAAGGCTGATCATCGGGTGCTCCCGGCGCGTCCTGCCTGGTGGGGTGGGGCGAAGTGGGTTGCCAGCCAGGCGATGTCGGTGTCGGTGACGTGAAAGGCCCGCACCCGCTGGATGGTGGTGTTGCCTTCGGTGAGCACATAGCCCACCCCCGGTGTGGTGTCGGGGATGTCTTCACAGCGCGCCCCCTGCTGATGCGCCGCGGTGGACAGGATCATCGCGGTCTGGCTGGCCTCGGTCATGCGCAGCCCGACGCGGACCGGGAACAGTTGGCGCAGCGCCACCACGTCTTTGGAGGGGTCTTGCACCGCGGCGATCACCGATATGCCGACCGCGCGGCCTTGGGCGAGCCACAGCCCCAGCAGCTGTTCGACTTCGGTGCGTTGTTTGCGTTCGGCGTAGGCGGTCAGCGTGGCCAGTTCGTCGACCAGCAACACTATGTGGGGTTCAGCGCGGGTGGGCCGGTGAGCCCGGGTGGTGCCGCGCAACCGCTGCGCACGCGCCACCATGGTGGCCGTGGTCTCCCGTAATACGGCCAGAATCGAATCGGGGTCATAGGCGAACCGGTCGAACAGCGCGGTGCCGGCGGCGAACTCCATCCCGCCCTTGGGGTCCAGGCAGCGCACCGCCACCAGCCCTGCCTTGATGCCCGGCGCGAGCCCGGCGATCAGTGACCACAACACGCTGCCTTTGCCGGCGCCGGTGGCACCGCCGATCAGAATGTGGTGGCCGGCCACCGGCAGGTTCCACTGGTCGCCGGTCTCGGTGACCCCGGCCGGCACGTGGGCCAATCGCACCACGGGGGTGTCCACCGGCGGGCGGGGCAGCGGGATCGGGGCGGCCAGCCCGTCGTGGTGGCGCACGCGCAGCACGATGTCGCGGCCCCGGCCCGCCTCGATGCGGCCGGGTTGCACGGTCACACTGTGGGCGCCGAACGCTGCGGCCAGCCCGTCGACCTCGCCTTGCCAGGTCTTGACCGACTGCCCGACGAGCAACCGCACCACCAGCGTGTCGACCGCGGCCCCGATGCGCACCGTGCTCAGCACCGGCACCAGCGGGTCGGCGTCCGGTTTGCCGCGCGGCGCGATCGTCAGACCGTGGCGTTCACAGATCACCCGCCAGCGGCGCCGGTACACCAGATGCGCCCGCCGGTAGTCGCCGACCGGCTTGCCGATGAGCTGCTGATAAGTGTCGGGCCAGCCCAGCCGCCAGCCCCACACGCCCGCCGCACACACCCCGGCGAGCAGGCACGCCACCCGCAGGCCGGACAGCACTGCGGTGACGGCGAAGATGCTCACCAGGGCGGCGGTGTCGGGCCAGCGCAACGCAAAGCGCCACAGCCCCTTGCCGGTCAGCTCGACAAGCCTGACCAGCAGATCGCCAAACCAGTCGTCGTCGGCTGACTTTTCGCCGTTGGTGTTCTCGGCCATCGTCGTGGGTCCTTTCCCTGCCAGCGCTCGATCCCGTGACCAGAAACCGGGTATCGTGGCGAATCATGTTGGACTGAAGAAGGTTTCATGCCGATGGAGCACCGGGACTGGGCGGTCGATGACCGAGTCCCGGCGCCCCGCCCGGTGTTAGCCGGTGTTGCTGGCCGGTTTTGTCGCGTTAGCGGGCCGGATTGAGACAGCCCGGTAGGCGATGCCGGCGCGATCGCCTTGTGCCCACGGCAGCCCGACCAGGCCCTCCACGGTGACGGCCTGCCCAACGCTGACCGCGGGTTCACCGGGCACGGTGATCGCCAGGATCTCCGCGCCGTCTGCGGTCAGGGCCATCACCTGGACCTGCCACAGTTCTTTTCCGGTTTCGCGGTCCAGGCGGGGCTGACCGGTTTCGCGCACGGTGCGCCGTTCCGGGATGCGGGTGCAGGTGAATCGGATGCTGTTGGTGTCGATCGGTAGATTCATCATCGCCGATGCTCGCTTTCTGCTCGGAATTGCTGCGCTACAGCCGGTTTCGGCTGCACAACCAGCACACACCACAGCGGGGCTGCTGTGTAGTGAGCGGCAGTGACGCCCAGTGACTCCGGAAACGAACACACGAGGCGGCCCAGGTCAGCCACAATGGAGCAGATGAGTCAAACCCAGCGCGCCGTGACCGAGCTGGGTAGACGCCTGCAAGCCGCACGCACCGAGTGGGGCTGGAGCCTTGATGAGCTGGCAGCCGAGGTCGCCAAGGTCCGGGCCATGCGCAACCTGGACCCGCGCCCGCTGGATTCGCTGCGCCGCCAGATCATCAACTTCGAACAAGGCCGGCGCCTGCCTCAGCATCAGTGGCGCACCCTGCTAGCCGATGCCCTCCAACACGACTACGACGCCCTGTTTGGCGTGATCATCGATGCACCGTTGCCGCGACCGCTGTTGTTGGACCCCGCGGTGTCCAGCGACGTCATCGCCGTCATCGAGGCTCAGCGCGCCGCCCATGTTCAAGTCGAGCACCTATTCGGCCCGGCCTACGCCCACGAGTTCATCGACCGCGATCTGGCCACCATCGAAACGTTCATCAAAGCCACCCCGCCGCATCTGCGCCGCGAGGTCCGCCAAGCCGCCGGCCGCATCGCCGAGGTCGCCGGTTGGATCGCCCAAGACAGCGGCGACCTCACCAACGCCGAACGATTCACCCTGCTCGCCGACGACTACCTGCGTGCAGCCGGCCCAGAATTACGCGCTCTGGTGCTGATGCGCCGATCCAACATCGTCATCGCACGCGACCCCGTGCTGGCCGTCGAGCTGGCCACCGAGGCCGCCGAGCTGGTCGAAGACCGCCAGGTGGGGCGGCTGGCCGCCAGCATCGCACGCCAGCAGGCGTTGGCCGCCCAAGCCAGCCGAGACCAGGCCTTATTTGAGCGCTACACCGGCCACGCCCTCGACCTCGCCGATGTCGAACCAGCACCCGATGACCACGCCATCTACGCCACCAGCGCCTACGTGGCCTCCGAAACCGCAACCGGCTACTTGTATTTCGAGCAACCCGACCGCGCCCTGGCCCTCCTGCAAGCCCATCTAGGCAACTGGCCCGCAGCCCAGCAGCGCGACAACGCCGCCGCCCAAGCACGGCTTCTGCATGTCCTGGTCGAACTCGGCGACTACCACCGGGCCAACGACCATCTCGACAC
>NZ_JBYCKY010000621.1:0-1052 GCF_057473605.1 Mycobacterium sp. TH-M82
CGGCGATCGCGGCGAATCAGGCGCAGTATTCCGAGATGTGGTCCCAAGACGCCGCGGCGATGCACAGTTACACCGCCAACTCGGCGGCCGCCACGAAGGTGACCCCGTTCACCCCCGCGCCGCAGGACACCAACCCGGCCGCGTCGGCCACCCAGTCCGCCGCTGCCGCTCAATCGTCCGGAAAAACCAGCATAACGGACCTACTGCAAACGCTGATCGAGTTGCCGTTGCAGCTTTTGGACAGCCCGCTGTTCTTGCAAACCAACGATCTCTCTGGGCTAGGCGGGCTGCCCCTCATCCTGTTCACTGGGCCGGAGTTCACCGCTATTGGGCTAGAAAGTCTGGTAGGCCCGCTGATGTACGGGGCGCTGTCGTTTGCACCGTATGCGACAACCATGTCGGCCCATGGGATGCCTGCAGGTGCGTTGAGGTCGACACTGGTGGGTTCCGGGTCTGCACTGGGTGCGTCGGGTATGGCGGGCTTGCCGGGCCGGGGCGGTGCGGCGATGTCGGCGGGCCTGGGCCGGGCCGCGTCGGTCGGTGGGCTTTCGGTGCCGCAGTCCTGGGGCGCCGTGGCCCCAGGGGCCCCGGTGGCCCCGGAGATCCGGCTTGCCGGCACGGCGTTGCCGGCTGCTGGTTCGGCGGCGTTGCCACAGGCGGGGTTGGCCGCGCCGGGCATGGCCGGACTCGGCGGCATGCCCGCGGTGATGGGCAGCGTCGTCAACACACCAAAAAATGCCGGCGCGGACTCCCGGTATGGCGTTCGTGCCGGGGTGGGGGCAGGAATGCCGGGACAACCGGGCGGTCACGGCAACACCCCGGGCTCGGAGGGTGGGTCAGGTATTGCCAGCGTGTTGACCGAACGCGAACGTGAGGAGTTCAACCGGTTGCGCGAGGAGGTCGCCGAAATGGTGATGGAGTGTGATGCGGCAACCCGTTTGATGGGGGAGGCGCTCCGGCCATGAGTGTGGTGGATTTTGCGGCGTTGCCGCCGGAGGTGAACTCCGCGCGGATGTATGCCGGTGCGGGGTCGGGGCCGTTGCTGGCGGCTG
>NZ_JBYCKY010000622.1:0-5346 GCF_057473605.1 Mycobacterium sp. TH-M82
CGCGCCGCCGCCGTCGCGACATCACCATGACCGCACCGGCGGACATGCGGCCGTTCGCGGTGGTGTCCGGCGACCACAACCCGATCCACACCGACCGGGCCGCCGCGTTGCTGGCCGGCCTGGAATCGCCGATCGTACATGGCATGTGGCTATCGGCGGCTGCCCAGCACGTCGTCACCGGTACCGACGGCCAGGCCCGCCCACCCGCGCGGCTGATCGGCTGGACCGCACGCTTCCTAGGCATGGTGCGCCGCGGCGACGAGATCGACTTCCGCGTCGATCGAATCGGAATCGACTTGGGTGCTGATGTTTTGGAGGTCACGGCCCGCGTTGGATCAGACCTGGTGATGTCGGCGACTGCCCGGCTGGCCGCGCCCAAGACCGTCTACGCCTTCCCGGGGCAGGGCATTCAGCGCCCGCGCATGGGCATGGAGGTCCGCGCCCGCTCCAAGGCCGCCCGCAAGGTGTGGGACGCCGCGGACAAGTTCACCCGCGACGCACTGGGCTTCTCGGTGCTGCATGTGGTGCGCGACAACCCGACCAGCCTGATCGCGTGCGGGGTGCACTACCACCACCCCGACGGTGTGCTGTACCTGACCCAGTTCACCCAGGTCGCCATGGCGACGGTGGCCGCCGCCCAGGTCGCCGAGATGCGGGAAGCCGGTGCGTTCGTCGAGGACGCCATCGCCTGCGGACACTCGGTCGGCGAGTACACCGCGCTGGCTTGCGTCAGCGGCATCTTCGAACTCGAGGCCCTGCTGGAGGCGGTGTTTCGGCGCGGATCGAGCATGCACGATATCGTGCCGCGCGACGCGCAGGGGCGCTCCAACTACCGGCTGGCCGCCATCCGGCCGTCGCAGATCGACCTCGACGACGCCGACGTCACGGCTTTCGTCGCCGAGATCGCCGAACGGACCGGCGAGTTTTTGCAGATCGTGAACTTCAACCTGCGCGGTGCGCAGTACGCGGTCGCCGGCACTGTGCGCGGTCTGGAAGAACTCGAAGCCGAGGTCGCGCGGCGACGCGAACTCACCGGCGGTCGGCGCGCGTTCATCTACGTGCCCGGTATCGACGTGCCGTTCCATTCGCGGGTGCTGCGGGTCGGGGTCGACGAATTCCGCCGCTCGCTGGATCGGGTCATCCCGCACGACCAGGATCCCGACCTGATCGTCGGCCGCTACATCCCCAACCTGGTGCCCCGGCCGTTCAGCCTGGACCGCGACTTCATCGCCGAGATTCGCGATCTGGTGCCCGCCGAACCGCTCGACGAGATCCTCGCCGACTACGACACCTGGCGCGCCGAGAAACCGCGCGCGCTGTGCCGCACGGTCGTCATCGAACTGCTGGCCTGGCAGTTCGCCAGCCCGGTGCGCTGGATCGAGACCCAGGACCTGCTGTTCACCGAGGAGGCCGCCGGCGGCCTGGGCGTGGAGCGGTTCGTCGAGATCGGGGTGAAGTCCGCGCCGACGGTCGCCGGGCTGGCCACCAACACCCTCAAGTTGCCCGAATATGCTCACAGCACAGTGGAAGTGCTCAACTGCGAACGCGACGCGGCAGTGTTGTTCGCCACCGACACCGACCCGGAGCCCGAGGAAGACGGCGGGGTTGCGGAGGATTCCGAGGCGGCCGCGCCGGAGCCCGCGCCCGTGTCTGATGTCGTCGCTGCCGTCGCTCCGGCTAGCGCCGGAGCTCCGTCAGGCACTCCGGAAGACCTGACGTTCGACGCCGCCGACGCCACCCTTGCGTTGATCGCGCTGTCGGCAAAGATGCGTATCGACCAGATCGAGGCACTGGACTCCATCGAATCGATCACCGACGGTGCGTCGTCGCGGCGCAACCAGCTGTTGGTTGACCTGGGCACGGAGCTGAACCTGGGCGCCATCGACGGCGCCGCCGAAGCCGACCTGGCCGGGTTGCGTGCCCAGGTGACCAAGCTGGCGCGCACCTACAAACCGTTCGGCCCGGTGCTGGCCGACGCTATCAGCGACCAACTGCGCGCCGTCCTCGGTCCGTCAGGAAAGCGGCCGGCCGCCGTCGCCCAGCGAGTGAAAAAGGTCTGGGGGCTCGGCGACGGATGGGCCAAGCACGTCACCGTCGAGGTAGCGCTGGGTACCCGGGAGGGCAGCAGCGTCCGGGGTGGTGCCCTGGGCGGGCTGCACGAGGGTGCGCTGGGCGACGCCGCCGCCGTCGACCGGGTCGTGGATCATGCTGTCAGTGTTGTCGCCGCGAGACATGGTGTGGCCGTGAGCCTGCCGTCGTCCGGGGGCGGTGGGGCAACCGTCGACGCCGCCGCGCTGGGTGAGTTCGCCGAACAGATCACCGGTCGCGACGGAGTGCTGGCTTCGGCGGCCCGGCTGGTGCTGAACCAGCTCGGCCTCGACGACCCGGGCACCACGCCCGAGGCCGCCACCGACGGCGAACTGATCGACCTGGTCGCAACCGAACTGGGCGCGGACTGGCCGCGCCTGGTGGCACCGGTGTTCGACGCCCGCAGGGTGGTGTTGTTCGACGACCGGTGGGCCAGCGCGCGCGAGGACCTGGTCAAACTCTGGCTGACCGACGAGGGCGACATCGACGCCGACTGGCAGCGGCTCTCCGAACGCTTCGAAGGCACGGGACATGCGGTTGCCGCCCAAGCGAATTGGTGGCAGGGCCGGGCGCTGGTGGACCGCAGGGCCATCCATGCATCGCTGTACGGGCGGATCGCCGCCGGTGCGGAAAACCCCGGCCGGGGACGCTACAGCGACGAGGTCGCGGTGGTGACCGGTGCGTCGAAGGGTTCGATCGCCGCGTCGGTGGTCGGGCAACTGCTCGACGGCGGCGCCACCGTCGTCGCCACCACCTCTCGGCTTGACGACGAACGGCTGGGCTTCTACCGCACCCTGTATCGCGACCACGCCCGGTTCGGTGCGGTGCTGTGGGTGGCGCCGGCCAACCTGGCCTCCTACTCCGACATCGACGCGCTGATCGAGTGGGTAGGCAGTGAGCAGACTGAAAGCCTTGGGCCGCAGCCAATTCACGTCAAGGACGCACAAGTCCCCACGCTGCTGTTCCCGTTCGCCGCGCCACGGGTGGCAGGCGATCTCTTAGAAGCGGGTGCGCGCTCGGAGATGGAGATGAAGGTGCTGCTGTGGGCGGTGCAGCGGCTGATCGGCGGTTTGTCGGCGATCGGCGCCGAACACGACATCGCCTCGCGGCTGCACGTGGTGCTGCCGGGATCGCCCAACCGCGGCATGTTCGGCGGGGACGGCGCCTACGGCGAAGCCAAATCGGCGCTCGAGGCGGTAGTGACCCGATGGCACGCCGAACCGTCGTGGGCGGCGCGGGTTGGCCTGACCCATGCGCTGATCGGGTGGACCCGCGGCACCGGGCTGATGGGCCACAACGACGGCGTCGTCGCTGCAGTCGAAGAGGCGGGAGTGACAACATATTCCACCGACCAGATGGCCACCATGCTGCTGGGCCTGTGCGACGCGGAGTCCAAGGTGGCCGCCGCGCACGCGCCGATCACCGCCGACCTGACCGGCGGGCTGGCCGACGCCGGCCTGGACCTGGCCGAGTTGGCCGCCTCGCAGAAGGCCGCAGCTCGCGACGAGATGTCGGCCGAGCGCGCCGCCGGCGGCACTATCGCCGCGCTGCCGTCGCCGCCGCGGGGTTACACCCAGGCCCCGCCCCCGGCCTGGCACGACCTTGACGTCGATCCGGCGGATCTGGTGGTCATCGTCGGCGGCGCCGAACTCGGCCCGCTGGGCTCAGCACGCACCCGCTTCGAAATGGAAGTCGACAACGAGCTGTCCGCCGCCGGCGTGCTGGAGCTGGCCTGGACCACCGGGCTGATCCGCTGGGAGGACGACCCGCAGCCGGGCTGGTACGACACCGAATCCGGGGAGCTGGTCGACGAGGCCGAGCTGGTCGAGCGCTACCACGACACCGTGTTGGAGAGAGTGGGAATTCGCGAGTTCGTCGACGACGGCGCGATGGACCCCGACCACGCCTCGCCGCTTCTGGTCAGCGTCTTTTTGGACCAGGACTTCTCGTTTGCGGTTTCGAGCGAGACCGAAGCCCGGGAATTCGTGCGGTTCGACCCCGAGCACACCGTGGCTCGCCCGGTGCCGGGTTCCACCGATTGGCAGGTGACCCGCAAGGCCGGCACCGAGATTCGGGTGCCGCGTAAGACCAAGCTGTCGCGCACCGTGGGTGCCCAGATCCCGACCGGGTTCGACCCGACGGTGTGGGGGATCAGCGCCGACATGGCGACCTCCATCGACCGGGTGGCGCTGTGGAACATCGTCGCGACCGTCGACGCGTTCCTGTCGGCCGGGTTCACCCCGGGCGAGCTGATGCGCTGGGTGCACCCCAGCCTGGTGGCCAGCACCCAGGGCACCGGCATGGGCGGTATGACCTCGATGCAGACCATGTACCACGGCAACCTGCTCGGCCGGAGCAAGCCGAACGACATCCTGCAGGAGGTACTGCCGAATGTCGTTGCCGCGCACGTGATTCAAAGCTATGTCGGTAGCTACGGCGCGATGATCCATCCGGTCGGCGCCTGCGCGACCGCGGCGGTCTCGGTCGAGGAGGGGGTCGACAAGATCCGGCTGGGCAAAGCCGAGCTGGTGGTCGCCGGCGGGTTCGACGATTTGACGCTGGAGGCCGTCATCGGCTTCGGCGACATGGCCGCCACCGCCGACACCGAGATGATGCGGGCCAAGGGCATCTCCGACGCGAGATTCTCCCGCGCCAACGACCGGCGCCGGCTGGGCTTCGTCGAAGCCCAGGGCGGTGGCACCATCCTGCTGGCCCGCGGCGACCTGGCCGCCAAGATGGGCCTGCCGGTGCTGGCGGTGGTGGCCTACGCGCAGAGTTTCGCCGACGGGGTGCACACCTCGATCCCGGCCCCCGGTCTGGGCGCGCTCGGCGCCGGCCGCGGCGGCCGGGACTCGGCGCTGGCCCGCTCGCTGGCCGCCCTCGGCGTGGGAGCCGACGACATCGCGGTGATCTCCAAGCACGACACCTCGACGCTGGCCAACGACCCCAACGAGACCGAGCTGCACGAAAGATTGGCGGCCGCGCTTGGTCGTTCAGACGGCGCGCCGCTGTTCGTGGTGAGCCAGAAGAGCCTGACCGGTCACGCCAAGGGCGGAGCGGCGGTCTTCCAGCTGATCGGAATGTGCCAGATGCTGCGCGACGGCGTCATTCCGCCCAACCGCAGCCTGGACTGCGTCGATGACGAGCTAGCCACCTCGCGGCACTTCGTGTGGGTTCGTGACACGCTGCGGCTCGCCGGGTTGTTCCCGCTGAAGGCCGGGCTGGTGACCAGCCTCGGGTTCGGCCACGTGTCGGGTC
>NZ_JBYCKY010000623.1:0-1108 GCF_057473605.1 Mycobacterium sp. TH-M82
GCTCACCGGCCGACAACGGCAATGGCACTGCTGGTGCACTCATCCCACCAGAATACCGAACAACCACCTATTTATTTGCGAGACACACCACTAGCTCCTCGACCAGCTCGGCGATCGGCCTCTCGGGTTCATCAGCCAGGAGTGCGGCCACGATCTGCAGCGCCAGCGGCAAGTGGTCACAAAGTTCGGCTAGACGCAGCGTGACCTGCGGAGCCTGAGCCAGTCGCCCATCGTCCGGATTACGGGTTGGGACCGCGCTGATCAGCAGTTCGACCGCTTCGTTGGAGCCCATCACGTCGACATCGACGACCTGTGGCTTCGGGATGCGGCCGAACGTTTCCCGCGTCGTCACGGCGACGCGATGGATTGCAGTGCCGGGGCATAGCGGCTCGAACTGCGATGGATCGCTGGCATTGTCCAGCCAAAGCAGTACCGATTTTCCTTCGGCTGCGAGGTCGTGGAGTCGCTGCTGGTACTGGATGGCCTGCTCAGCCGGATCGGCAGCGATCTCATCGTCCTCGACCCCGAGCAGGATCAACAGTTTCGAGAACACCACCGCGGGCTGCACCCGAACAGCGGGGTCATCCGCGCAACCGCGGAGATCGACAAAGAGAACATGTTCGAACCGTCCGGCAGCCGCTGCCGCGGTGGCGGCCTGCCGCACCAGCGCCGTCTTCCCCACCCCTGAGGGTCCGCTCACCACGACGATGCCGTTGCTGGGGCTATCGCCTGAGCCAGATATCAGATCAGCAATCCGCGTCAGTTCGGATTCGCGACCGACGAAAGGCGTGGGTTCGACGACCAGCGCCTCAAGTGGGAGAACAGTTGTGGCGGAGTGCAATTCTGCTAAGCCATCGATGATCAAGTTTTCGATGTGATAGGCGGCCACCCCACCTTTTGTCGCGTTGATGTAGATGTTTGGGGCAGCGCCGTCTTCGAGCCGGCGGCCCTCCGCCCAGGTGGAGCCAAAATTCATGCAGAAAAACGACCCAACTGGGGCCAACTCAGGTGAGGCGGATTCCAGTCAACGTCGCAACGGGGACGGTTGCAAGACTAGCGGAATGGGTCTGCCGGAGACGGATGTAGCGCGGGTGCAGCGGTGGTGCCG
>NZ_JBYCKY010000624.1:0-1712 GCF_057473605.1 Mycobacterium sp. TH-M82
ACGATGACGCGCAGGTCCGGCTGGATCAGGTCGATCAGCCATGGGGGCGCGCCGAGCTGCTCCAGCGGATCCAGCAGCGGCAGATGCTGGGTGGGAACCAGATAGTAGTGGGTCACGGTGTCGCCCACCGTGGGAAGCTGCTGAGCCGCCGCGATCTGTTCGGCCGTGAAAAGCGGGTAGGTGCCGTGTACGTATGCGATGCCGAGATCGGCGTTGAGATCGGCCAGGATATTGAGCGGGTATTGCGGGTAGTCGGCCCACCCGTCGTACTGTGCCGTGTAGATGTCGGTGGGGTACACATCGGCGGGGGTTGCGCCGGAGAACGACAGATCCAGCGAGGGGATGAAGGCGCCGTCGAAACGTTCCAGTACGCCGCCGTCGGGGTTGTTGCCGTCTCCGATCATCACGAAGGCGAGCTGGTCTGGGCTCGGCCGTTCGTCGGCCGGCAGTGCGGCCAGCCGTTGCAGCTCCATGGTTTCCACCGTTGCGCTTTGTGAGTACCCGAACGCCACCACACCGTTGCCGGCGTCGACTTGTTTCATGATCGCGGCGTTGAGGACGTCGGTGCCCTGTTGCAGAGAGAGTCCGAATGGCTCGCTGTCGAGCCCGGTGGTCGGTGCCAGCTGGTCGGGTATAGGCAGGCCGACCGAGGTGTATCCGGGGTAGTGCGGCGTGATGAACTTCTGGGCCTCGGCGAGGTAGCCGGCGGGAACTGGATACCACGGCGTCTCGGGCGTCACGCAGCACGGCCCGGTGCCGTTCATGACCAGCGCCTCGTCGGAGAGCAGCGCCACGTCGACCGCGACACGGGGCAGCCCGGAGGCGAACGGTGACGTCGTTGTCGGCGTCAACCCCAGCAGGGTGGCGCCGGCAATCGCCAACGGGACACCACCCAGCGAACGCAAACGTCGACGCCTCATCGGGCACCTCCTCGGACCCGGCGCAGACGTAGAGCAGCATTCAGACTCACAGACTCAGTGGTGAGTCGTCAAACATATGCCAGCCGTCACCGGGCTGATGTCCATCGTCCCGCCATGGTGGGGATTAATCAAGATACAGTCGTTGTTGCATGCATCTGGCATGGCTTACCCATGGTCTTGGACCTGCATCGCTAAGGTTCTGCTCCCGAATGACCACTCAGAACCGGCCTCCGCAGCCGATACCGTGGCGACCGTAGCCACGATGGTGAGGGATGTCCAGTGCTTTGTGTCGCTACGGCGTGAAAGTTACAGTCGGCGATGTATGCTTTGGCGGCAAACGTGGATGCCTGGGGTGAGGAAATCGCAAATGGCTGATCGTAAGCTTGGCTGGCTGGGTTTAGGGCTGGCGACGACTGCCGGTGCCGGGGTCTTGTCGCTGACCGAGATGACGAATTCGGCCTTCGCGTACGGGGAGACGGGGGACGTCGTCGCAGGCAACGACTCGACCACGATCGGATTGGTCGTAGGTCCCAGCGAGGTACCGATCCCCGGATCCGAAGATGTCCAAGATGCTGATGAGTTCTACATCCGGCCTGCAGTTTGTGCTGGTCGGTGACCCCAACGCGCCCAACGGCGGGTTATCCGAGCGCTTCGACGGTTTGAATCTGCCCAGTGAGGGTATCGCGTACTCCGGTGCGACCCCCGCCAACTCCTTTCCGACCGACATCTACACCCTCGAATACGACGGCTTCGCCGACTTCCCGCGCTACCCCATCGATGTCCTGGCCGACC
>NZ_JBYCKY010000625.1:0-4718 GCF_057473605.1 Mycobacterium sp. TH-M82
CGCGCCAGTCGACAAACAATCCCGTCAGCAAGCCCGGATGCTGCGGGACGTCCGTCCCGTCCCAGCTGATCAGCGTCCAGCCGTCGGTGGGGTTGCCTTGGACCACGACCTGTCCGGTGTTGGTCAGCGGAATGTGGTCATCGATCAGAAGTTTGAGGACGGGTCCGAAGTCCGGGTTCTTGACGTTCATCAGCACCCAGGCAGTGATCGCGCCGGCGTGGGAAAACGCCACGTCGGTGAGCTTGCCGTCGGCGCTAGCCACCGTGTTGCCGTAGATCGTCTGCACGGCGCCGCTGAAGCGGTCCTCGAACGCCATCCCGTTGGGGTTGGCGGTGGCGCCCAGCATCGGCACGAAGTAGAGGCCGAGAATCCACGCCAGGATGGGTAGTCCATAGGCGATCTCCACCAACGGCGTTAGCTTGTCACCCTCCAAGAAGCCGGCATCGACCTCGTTGAGCCCGGACAGGAGGTGGCCCGGGTCGAAGTCAGGCAGTGGTGTGGGGCCGGCGGGGATGTTGGTGGCATCGCCGGGGTTTCCCAGCAGCAACTGAAGCAGCGGCCACGCGGTCTGCTGCGTGCGGAGAAAATCCGACGCGTAGACCCCGGCAGCCCCGTTGATGTTGTTGTCGCCGTGATTGTAGAGTTCCTGCCCGACGGTGATCGCCTGCTCCTTGCCAAGGTCGGTGATGGGCACGCCGGGCGGCAGTGTGCCGAGGATTTGTTGCACGTTGTCCACCGACTGCCCGTGCCGCACGAAGTCCAGCGTGATGTCGGTGATGTCTTCGGCGCCGGAGGCGAGCTGAATTTCGAGGACATGCGCCGTCGGCCTTGGCAGGGGCACCGTCGCCGGCGTGACGGCGATGACACCGGCACCGGCCACGGCGACCCCGGCGGTGATCCAGGAGCGGGCGGCGAGTTGTTGCATGGGCTCTTCCTCACGATCTCACCGTGACCAGGCCGCACGGATTCGATAGATGTTAGCTGATAAAAGGTTGAAAGGGAACTGTCTACACGGGAAACTTAGGGAACTCGGCCGCCCGGGTCGACTCGCCCGCCGGTGCTGAACATCTGGTCGATGCCCGCTTTGGCCGCGGCCAGCGCCTGCCGCGGGCTGTCGACGAACCGGCCAGCCCAGTTGACGGCCACGTCGTAGACGTTGTCCGGGGCCACCATGTCGTCGATCAGACCCAGCGCAAGTGCCTCCTCGGCGTCGACGAACCGTCCGCTGTACACCAGTTCCTTGGCCCGACTCACCCCGACGGTTTGGGCCAGCCGCCCCAGCCCGCCGCCATCGGGAACGAGACCGGCCAGGATCTCGGTGGCACCGAACTTGGCGTTGTCGCCGCTGACCCGCCAGTCAGCGGCCAACGCCAACGTCAGTCCGCTGCCCAGCGCGTAGCCGGTGATCGCGGCCACCGTAGGCTTCGGGATCGCTGCAACGGCTGCGGCCGCGTCGCGCCGGACCCGAGCGGCGGTCTGGGCCTCGGTCGTGGTCAGGGTGCGCAGTTCCGGCACATCGTCACCGGCGCAAAAGATTTCGTGACCGCCGAACAGGACCGCCGCGGCGATATCGTCGCGCCGCGACACCTCGGCAGCCGCCGCGGCGACCTCCCGGTAGGCCTGCCGGGTCAGCGCGTTGCTGGGCGGGCGCGACAGCACCAGGGTTGCGAGTTGGCCCCCAGCGGAACCGGCGGAGTTGGTCACGACACTGACGAACTCTCTCACATCCACCACCTGCCGCCGGCCTGTTTGTAACGGTCGGAGTCGAAGAACTCGACCTCGAAGTTGTCACCGTCGCCGGTGACATCAGCTTGCACCGCGGTGATCCGGCGTTCCACCGTCAACACCTCGGCGACAGTGTGGCCGGCCAGCGAGTCCAGCTGCGTCCAGGTGGGTGGCAACAGCAGGGTGCGCCCCGCCGCGAAGTCCTCGAGGGCGGCCTCCGGCGTGATCCAGCCGGCTAGGTCGGATTCGGTGTTCTGCCCGTCGGCGCGCTGGCCGGCCGGCAACGCTCCGACGAAGAAGTAGGTGTCATAGCGGCGGGTACGCTCCGCTTCCGGAGTCACCCAGTTCGCCCACGGCCGCAGCAGATCGGCCCGCAGCACCAGCTTCTCCCGGTGCAGAAAATCGGCGAACGACAGCTCCCCGGCGGACAGTGCACGGCGGGAATCGGAGTATTCCGAGGCGTCGGCAACAATGCTGTGCGGGTCGTCGGCCGGCCCGGCGAAGAGCACCCCGGACTCCTCAAAGGTTTCCCGGACGGCGGTACACACCAGCGCTTCGGCCAGGCCGGTGTCGATGCCGAATCGCCGTGCCCACCACGACGGCTCGGGGCCCGACCAGGCGATCGCCGGGTTACGGTCGCGGTCGTCGACTCCGCCGCCGGGAAACACCATCACCCCTGGGGCGAAGTGCATTCCGGAGTGCCGTCGCATCAGGAACACCGAGATGCCGTGGGCACTGTAGGCACCGTCGCGAACCAACATGATTGTCGCCGCCGGCCTTGGTATCAACGGCGGCGTCAGCGGCTCCCCTGTGGCAGTCATGCCCGCCTCCGGTGGGCCGCGCGGGTGCGGGTCCTGCGGGCGAAGTAACGCCCGTCGATAACGTCCAGGGTGATCGACTGGCCGAACGCCGCCGACAGGTTGTCGCCGGTCAGCACGTCGGGCAACAAACCGGCGGCGACAACCCGGCCCTCCGACAGCAAGAGACCGTGGGAAAAGCCCAGCGGGATCTCCTCGACATGATGGGTGACCAGCACGATCGCCGGTGCGTCGGGGTCGGCGGCCAAGTCGGCCAGCCGCGCTACCAGGTCCTCTCGGCCGCCCAGGTCCAGGCCGGCCGCCGGTTCGTCGAGTAGCAGCAACTCCGGATCGCTCATCAGCGCGCGGGCGATCAACACCCGCTTGCGCTCGCCTTCGGAGAGGGTGCCGTAGCTGCGGTCGGCCAGGTGCTCGGCGCCCAGGCTCTCCAGGATGTCGACCGCCCGATCGTGGTCGACCTGCTCATAGCGCTCCCGCCAGCGGCCCAGCACCGCGTAGCCGGCCGAGATGACCAGATCACGGACGGTTTCGTTGTCGGGCACCCGCTGCGCCAGCGCCGCAGAGCTCAAGCCGACCCGGGCCCGCAGCTCGACGGTGTCGACCCGGCCCAGCCGCTCACCGAGCACACGAGCGCTGCCCTTCGATGGGTGCTCGGTCGCGGCGGCGATCCGCAACAGCGACGTCTTACCGGCCCCGTTGGGTCCGATGATCACCCAGCGCTCGTCGAGTTCGACCGCCCAGTCCACCGGACCCACCAGCACCTGACCGTCACGACGCAGTGAAACACCTTTGAAGTCGATCAGCAGATCGGGGTTGGCTGCGCCGCTTCCGGTTTCGGGCACCCAACCATGGTGCCGTATCGAGACACCGCGGCACCCCCCCGGGTCTTCCGACCGCGGGTCCCGCCACGCCCAAGTCATTCCGGCGGAATCTCCACCCGGCGCAGCACCCCGTCAACAGCGTCGGCGGCCTCGATCTCGCCGCGAGTGACGCCGAGAATGAACAGCACCGTGTCCAGGTACGGATAGCTCAACGACGCGTCGGCCACCTCGCGCAGCGCCGGTTTGGCGTTGAACGCCACCCCCAGTCCGGCCGCGGCCAGCATGTCAATGTCGTTGGCGCCGTCGCCGACGGCAACGGTCTGCTCCATCGGCACCCCGGCCTGGCGAGCGAAGTCCCGCAGCGCCTCGGCCTTGGCGGCCCGGTCGATGATCGGGCCGCTCACCCGCCCGGTGAGCTTGCCCTCGACGATCTCCAGTTCGTTGGCGGCGACGAAGTCCAGCTTCAGCTCGTCGGCCAGCGGTGCGATGACCTGTCGGAAGCCGCCGGACACCACACCGCATAAAAAGCCCAGCCGCCGCAACGTCCGCAGCGTGGTGCGAGCACCGGGGGTCAACTGCAACTCGCCGGCCACCTCGGCGAGCACCGAAGCGGGCAGGCCCGCCAGGGTGGCCACCCGCCGGGTAAGCGAAGCGGCGAAATCCAGCTCGCCGCGCATCGCGGCCTCGGTGATGGCCGCGACCTCGTCCTGCGCTCCGGCACGGGCGGCGATCAACTCGATGACCTCACCCTGGACCAGCGTCGAGTCGACGTCGAAGACGATCAGCCGCTTCGCGCGCCGGGCCAGGCTGTAGTCCTCAAGCGCCACGTCGACACCCTGCTCGGCAGCCACGCGGCTCAGCGCGGCCTGCAACTGACCGGCGCTGCCCGGCGGCACCGAGACACGCAGTTCCAGGCCGGTAACCGGGTAGTCGGAGACGCCCCGGATCACGTCGATGTTGACGCCGATCTCGGCTACCTCCCGGGCCAGCACACCGAACGCCGCGGCAGTGATCGGGCGGCCGAGCACGACGACGGTGTGGGTCGACGGTTCCCGGATGGTCGGCATGTCGTCGCTGCGTTCGATGGTGACGTCCAGGCCGAGTCGGTGGACGGCCGCGGTGACATCGTCGCGAAACGCCGGCCCGTCGGCCACCGCCGGCTCCGCGGCCACCAACACCCCCAGCGTCAGCCGGCCCCGGATCACCACCTGTTCTACGTTGAGCAGCTCAACCCGATGCCGCGACAGCACTTCGAAAAGCGCCGACGTCACGCCTGGCTGATCGACGCCGGTGACGGTGATCAACACCGGCACCTTGGCCGTACTCAGGTTGACGACACCCCGGCCAACTCGTC
>NZ_JBYCKY010000626.1:0-6166 GCF_057473605.1 Mycobacterium sp. TH-M82
GATGCGATCGTCATAGTCACGGAAATGGTGATCCTGTCTCGCCCTGTAGCGATGATCGGCTACTGCCGTTGTCTCACCCAACCCTGTCACACAGGGACGACGACAAACACCCGCCGCTTTACCCGCTGAAGCCTGCCACTCGACCGCTTTGTCTCGGGATCGACGTCACTACCGTCCCTGAACCACCCGCCGGAACGTTCTCCACGTTCCTCGGGCGGGACGAGCTCGACATCCAGCTGTTAGTGCCCAAGCGCACCGAAGTTCCCGAAGCGTGGGCGCGGGTCCTCAACGATCCGATCGTCCGTCAGATCGGATTCACCACCGTAGAGGAGGCCTCGCGCCACCTCGACACAGTGGAGTTCCGAGTGACGACAGAGACCGAACGAGAGCGGGGATGGAGTACGGCGAACTTCTTCCCGGTGTATCAGCAGCTCGATGAGCAGTCCGCCGACCCCGCTGCGGAGGCGCTCACTATCGCTCAGCGGAACCGGGCGGCGGCGTACGCGGCAGCCGCAGCCGCCGTCGACATCGACGCGATCGTCACCATGGCGCCGACCGTCGCCCGCTGCGATGTCGCGGACAACGACATCGTCGTGAGCGTCACCCCGGACGACGCTGTGGCGCTGATTGGACATCACCTGCGCATGACCAGCAACCAGGTGGTGCAGGTGCGCCGCGGCGGACTCGTGGGTGGCGGGTCGTGGGAGCAGAGGGAGTCGACGGCGACGATCAAGAATTTCTACGACTGGGGCGTCGGAGCCCGGATGCCGTACTTCGATTGCCTGCACCTGATCATCGCGCCACGGACGGGTGACGCCGACCTCACAGCGGCGGTCAACTCGATCCGCGTCCGACTCTCTCGCGCGACCCGAGCCCTCGACCAACTACTTGCGGTCCTGTCGAATCCGATCAACGGCAAGCGCGGCGCCGATGTCGTGGAAGCCGCCGCCGAGGCATTCGACCGGCAGCTGCTCTACCTTGCCGCGGCGTTCGATATCTACGGCCGCCGTTTCCTGCTGCTGATCGACCCCACCCGGAACCCGAAGAACTTCCGGTTCTCGCTGGACGCCGGCGGGTACGTCACCGAACACCTGGCGCGGGAGTACTCGGCTGACGCTCTCGCCACGGTCGACCGGCTGCACGCCTACGCGGGGATTTGCAAGGTGCTCCGCAACCACATCCACAACGGGATCCTGCCCGTCGATCTGCATCCGGGACGCGGCTACGGCAGTACGAGGAACATCGCCTTGAACCTCGACGCGATGCCGGACCTGCTTCCTGGCGTCAACCCGAAGCTGACGCAGGACCACTACGACAGTCTCGGCGTGTGGCGCGCCGACCCCACCGCGGTGTTCGGCGCCAAGTCGACGGTTGCCGATCTGGCGACGGCCGCGGTCACGTTGATGAGTGCCGGCACGGGGCTGATCGAGGCGTTCACGGAGTTGATTCTGCGGAACAAGCCGCTGGCGGCGGCCGCTCCGCATGCGATCCTCGGCTGCGTGCAGACGCCGCCCGGTGCGACCGAACCCGCGCCTCACGAGCGGGAGCTGTTCTACCGGTCGCTGTTCGCGTGGCCGGACGTGTGACCGATCCAGTCGCCGAACGCTCCGCGGGTTTGAGTCGGTAGGCCGGGGCTGTCGGGGCCAGCTCGTACCGTGTATTCGCATGAGCATTCCGAACCTGGGCCTGAACGCTGAGCAAGCCGAGGCATTGTTTAACCTCGCCAACAACGGGGTGTTGACGCGCATCGATCAACGGGGTGAGCGTGCCGGCGAACTTTTCCAGTGGGGGCTGCACCCGCGTACCGCGGAGCCGGGGAGCGCACTCGCCCTCGACGACGAGGCCTTCGCCGCGGCGTATCCACTGACGTTGGCCGGACCGAAGGCCGTCACCGAGCACGCGTTGTTCCCCGCGATGAGCGCCGCGGAGAGTCTGCACACGGTCGGGATTCTGGTTGCCCGACGCAAGTCGCACCGCCAGCCGCACGTCACCGAGATCTTCCAACTCTGCAGGGTGGCGATGGAGTGCGCGGCGCTGACCATCTGGCTGTTGGGCGACCCTGATCGCGAAGTCCGCAAGGACCGGTGCATGGCCGAGGAGATGGAGCAGCTGGAGCAGCGGCGCCGGTTCCTGGTGATCGGTGAGCAGGATGAGACCGCCCGCGCGTCCCGATACCCGAAGCAGATGCTCGTGGAGAACGCGGAGCACCGCCGCAAGTACAACGCGATGCTGGACGCAGCGAAGGCCGCCTACACCTTCGAGAAGACCCCGCCGTTCACGAAGATGATCCGGGAGTCGGCGCAGTGGGTCGACTCCCACGTTCCGGCACACGACGATGGCGAGATCGCCAACAGCGGTGTGGAGAACATCGCCCGGCAGTTCTACTCTTACGGCTCCAGTTTCATCCACGGCTACAAGTGGATGACGGACTACGGCCGCAGTGGCACGGTGTTCCCGTTGACCGCGGACGCCCTGGCAGTGACGCTGAACATGGCCGAATGCGCGGTGTGTCTGTTCGAGGCAGCATCACGCGCGCCCGGTGCCACACGCCCCGAAGAGTCCTACCTCCCCGAGCGCTTCGAACCCACCGTCGCTGCATGGTCGGCGGAACTGTTCGGGGAGTAGCTCCGAGCTCAGCGGTGTTGATCGCCGCCGCGATGGGTGACGATTTTGGTGGTCATCAGCAGGAGGTCCGTGCATCTCAGGCGCCGCGCCTCATCGAAGTCGGAGGCGAGAGCTGAGGCCAGCGTGTACATGAGGGTGCGCGCCGCACGGTCCACCTCCGGGAACACCGTCTTGAGGTCGGTACCGCTCGTCTTGTTCTGGTTCATGTGCCGGACGCTACGCGGCGGGGGTGCAGAGCCGTCTCCATGACGAAGACCGCCCGCCGAACCCGGGACCGATCGATCGAACCCGGGTCAGCGCCTTCAGCTACCACCCCGTGCGCGGGTCCGGTTCCTTCTGGCAGCGCGGGCAGTCCCCGCAACGCGGGGAGGGCCCAACGCCCAGCGGAAGGAACTGGACGTGGTAGCCGGGATGGTTGCAGTATCCGCAGATCGCCATGGCTTGGCTCTCCTGATTCCTTGAGGTGTGAGAGACACGGACGTGCCCCTTACACCTTTGGGTTCGAAACCCCACCGAATGCAGTGCCGACACCCGCGCGCGAGCCACTCCCGACACACCGGCAACAATGGCCCTGTGCGACTCGTCGGTACCTGACCATAGAGTGGCGGCGACAGCAAGAAGCCGCAGCTGAGGGGAGCGTGCGATGGCGGACCGTTCGGCGATCGAGTGGACCGAGGCAACCTGGAACCCCGTCACCGGCTGCGACCGTGTGTCCGCAGGCTGCGACCACTGCTACGCGATGACCCTGGCCAAGCGCCTCAAGGCGATGGGCTCGGCGAAGTACCAGCAGGACGGCGACCCGCGCACCTCCGGCCCTGGGTTCGGCATCACGATCCACCCGCAGGCCCTCGACGAACCGCGGCGCTGGCGCAACTCCCGCGTCGTGTTCGTCAACTCGATGAGCGACCTCTTCCACGCCCGCGTGCCGATCGACTTCATCCGCGACGTGTTCGACGTCTGCCGTGACACCCCGCAGCACACCTACCAGGTGCTCACGAAGCGGAGCCTGCGGCTGCGGCGGGTGGCTGACAAGCTGGACTGGCCGGACAACCTCTGGATGGGCGTGTCGGTGGAGAACGCCGACGCGTTGCCGCGCGTCGACCATCTCCGCGAGGTGCCAGCCGCCGTCCGCTTCTTGTCGTGTGAGCCGCTACTCGGGCCGCTCGACGGGATCGACCTCACCGGCATCGGCTGGGTGATCGCCGGCGGCGAGAGCGGGCTGCGGTACCGGCCTATGCAGCTGTCGTGGGCGCAGGGCATCCGTGATGCTTGCACCGAGGCCGAGGTCCCCTTCTTCTTCAAGCAGTGGGGCGGCCGCACCCCAAAGGCCGCCGGCCGAGAACTCGAAGGCCAGCTGTGGAATGAGATGCCCAGCGCGGCAACGGGTTAAGCCTCGATGACGTCACCTTCGTCATCCGGTCCCGCCTCGAAGATTCGGATACGGCTCGTGGCTGGCCACGGTGCCTTCTTGGGAGCCTCGGCGGGAGACAGACGGACCACAAGCCCTTCCCGGAACAGCTCGTCAAGAGCGCTACGCACGTGCGGTTCCGTGTGACCGAGGATCTGCGCCTTGTTCACCAACTCGCTGAAGTCGTGAACACCGACACGCTTCCGGAAGTCATCGATCAGGGGCTGTATGTCAGGTTCGAGCAGACTCGGCTGAAACCCCGTGGCGGCGCTGGCCCCGCGGCCGCTCGTGGGGTCCGCAGACCACTTGGCGGAGTTCCAGCATTCGAGGCCCGCTTGATGGTGCGTTGAGAAGATCAGCGAGTACCGGGTATACCGGCGCGCGACGTCGATGTCGAACGATGAGGTGTGGCACCCGAGCGCTTCCAGCTTGTCGCAGTAGAGCTTGACGAGCGCGGCCTTGGACTGCGCTGTGCTGAGACCTTCGGGAATGCTCTGCCAGGAGTCGTCGCCGTAGAGACCGTTCATCACCGAGACCATCGCCGGGTTAGTGCGGTACCGGTGAGCTTCGTCGGCCATGAACGTAATCACGGCGTCGTTCTTGGGAACCTTCACGATCTCCGCGACGATGGACCACGGGATCTGCTTGAGTCCGTACGGGTCGATGACCCACAGCGTCTGCGTACCCGGCGGAGCGTGCTGCTTCCGCACCTCGGTGACGATGTTCTCGAATTTCTTCGGGCCGACCGGTACGTGATGGATCCGGTCGTCTATCGGAAGGGCTTTCATGCGCCCGCCCAGCGCTTCGCAGCGCCGTGGGTCCAAGTCGTTCGTCACATAGGTGAGCAGCTGGAAGTTCGGGCGACATTTGTGTTCGCGGAACAGCTTCGCGATCATGATCGCGCTGCCGTCAAGACCGTCGGAGTACATTCCCGAACCGGCGAACCCGTCGATGATCGTCCCCGGCTTGGCCCACCTGTCCTGCAGAACCTTGCCCATCCAGCAGGCGATGTACCGGCGGTAGAAGGCGTGCTTGAGGCGAGTGTGCGGGTCCGACGGGTAGTCCACCTGCTTGCGCAGTTCATCCTTGCGCGTCACGTGATGCTCCTCCCCGTCAAGGTGGAGCGTATCTAGCGGCGCAGACACGGCCAGGTAGCCGCGCCGCGCGGCGCGCTTCAGCCGCGCACGGGCCGGAGATCGTGGTGAGTCAGGATGCGGCAGCCACTGTGAGAAGAAGCTCGGTCACCGCCTCGACGATGGCTGCCTCGGTACCGGTATCCGTCAGGTGCTCACGGACCTTGGTCCGGGCTTGCTGGAACGTGTTGGCGCCGCTGATGTCAACCGTGGCGGCTTCGGTCTCGGCTTGTTTGCCGAGCTCGGCCAGCTGAACGTGAAGACTGATCTCGTTGTCGTAGGTGGGGAAAGGCGCAGTAAACAGGTGCTTGTCAAAATCGCGGGGCCCGAACAGGCCCACAGCTTGCAAGGGTTGCACGTTGGCCAAAACAGGAGCGGAGTTCAAGATCGCCGCGAGGTAGTGCGCTTCGGCCTCGATCAGGGTGGGCGCCCAGTACAGCTTGTGCTCGATCAGAGCTCGCGAGTCTCGCACGATGGCCGCCGCGATCGTGTTTCCCGACGCGGTGTACACGACCCTGGTCGGTGCGCTGGGTAGCTGAGCGGACAGCTGTGCATGGTAGTTCATCCGTTCTCGGAGGGGAAGGTTCTCGCGCACTGGACGGTGCTGTTCCCACAGCGTCTCGGCGTCTGACCACCATGCGTTCAGGCCCTGGTGGAGTTCAACCTCATCGGCAGACAGGATGGAGGTGTCGTTGAGCGGAAGAACAGCTTCGCGCGCCGTGGTGGTGCGGAAGGGGAGCACTTGCTCCCCTAGGTAGACCGGGCGGATGAAGCGAGTCTCGACGTTGGCTCGAAGAGATTCGATCGACTTCCACGGTTGCTTCTCGAGGTTGTTCCGGAACGATGTGAGCGCTCTGCGGCCGGCACCGGCTCCCAGGGGTCCCGCTGGAGCGTCTACAACGAACATACTAAGCCGACTATTGGTTAGTCGACGCATTATGCTGCGGCCCGGATGTAGGCGAGGTCTGGGGCGGCGAAGAAGCCGCGTATGAGGTGGGGC
>NZ_JBYCKY010000627.1:0-7553 GCF_057473605.1 Mycobacterium sp. TH-M82
TGCTCTATCCCCTGAGCTACGAGGGCGAGGGACTGGCCTGTTTGATGGCCTGAAATTGCCGCCAGTCCGCCAGCCGGGAAGTCTACCGGCGCTTGAACGCCGAACTCGGGGCATTGGATCGGTTTCCTGACCGGAGGGGCGCCCCGGCCGTCGCGTGAAGCCGATTGCGAGCAGCGTGGAACTCGGCGGGTGAAGTGCGGTGCGTGAAGCGGTGCCGGGATGTCAGCCGGTCGGCCGCAGTTTTTCGCGGCTGAGCACGTGTTCGGCGAGGACGTTTCGGGCGAGGGCGAAGCCCAGCATGACCAGGAGCTGCCGTTTCCAGGTGTGGGCGATCATCCGGCCGCCGTACAGGGTGCGGTCGAGGGTGTTGTTGGTTGATTCGGCGTCTTCGCGCCACCCGTAGCAGTTCTGGTAGACCTTGCTGGCCGGTGGGTGCTGACGGATGCGTTCGGCCCGGTTGAAGCCGTTGCTGCGGTCGTCGTCGGTGGTGTCGACGCGGATGAATGTTGTGTGGCCGCAGTCGAGTTCGATCTCTTGGTACCACCGGTGCGACGCGGTCGCGCCGACGTTGCGCCGCCTGGTGAGCCGTTTGACCGGGCATGAAACCACGTGCCTGTCGCCGGTATCGGTGGTCAGGGACTCACAGACGGCGCCGTCTTGGGTGGCGAGCTGGTGGGTGTTTCCGCATGGGCAGTCGGTGATGAGTTCAAGCGGTGTGTAGGTGGCTGTTGTGGGGTGAATCGGGGAGAGCACCGTCAACCCCTTCTTCATTAGCGGGTCTATGTGTTTGCCGCGGAAAGCGCCGTCGTAGCAGACGCCGTTCACCGCGCCGCCGAGGCTGGTGATAAGGCTGGTGAGTTGGGTGATGACGTCCACTGCCGTCGCAGCTTCGCCGCCGTAGCCCTTCCCGGGCGGCAGGTACGTCACGTCGAGGAGGATTCTGGCGTTGGACCGTTGGTCTGCCCGGACACCCATCAGGGCGAATTTGGAGCCGGTGACATAGACCCCGGAGTCTTCACCGGCTTGCTTGTGCAGCCCGGTGTCGATCCGCCGTCCTTGCTGGCGCCACTGTTCGGCGGTCTTGGACAGGATCGGAGCGGCGACCACCTTGCCGTCTCCGAAAAGTGTGTCTGATCGGCGCGGCTTGGCGGGTGTGCCTGCGCGGTTGAAGCAGCCGGCGTCGAGTGCCTGCCGCACCGCTACGGAGCGGACCTGTTCGCACAGCAGGCCGATGCGTTCGGCGAGAAAGTACCGCCAAGTTTCGAGCTGCCCGCGTGACGGGGGACGGCGCGGCAACCGGATACCGGCCGTAGCTTTGACGGCACGCCGGACGAGTCGCCATGCGCTACCCGATGCGAGCAGCCGGGCTGCTGAGCGGTGTGAGCCGGTAATACCGCCGGCGGTAAGGATGTAAAGGAGACCGACGATGGCGGGGTGCTCGCGACGGCGTCCCGGCCCGTTTCTGCGCCCGGAAACAGCTTCGGCCAGCTCGTGCAGCCGCGGGTTCTTGGCGGCTGTGATGAGCCAGTCGAGCTGGGTGAGCGCGTTGTCGGACATCGCGGGGCTACCCGGTTTCTCTCCAGTCCCAGGCGATCGCGACTGCGGCGGCATCCAGTGAAGACAGGCCGATCAGCTTGGCGGCGGCCTCAATGTGGTTGGTGGTTTCGAACACGTGCCGGCCCGCCCACAGCGTCAGCGACGCCGGGGTGACGGTGGGATCGTTCACAAGCCCGCCGCGAACGATGGCCGTGCGGGCAACCATGTACGCTCTCGTCCGACGCTGCCCTACCGTGCCGGTGTTGGCCGTCAGACGCGGCTCGGCTGTGTTTGTCTGGGTTTGCAGCCAGCCGATCCGGGCGGTGACGATGCGGGCCGCCCCGGGTTGCACGGTGAGGGTGCGGCCGTGGCGGTCGCCCACGCCGGGAAGTGTCAGTCTGGCGGTGGCGCTGTCGAATGATGCTGCGGTCAGGGACGCGATCTCGGACGCCCACGCGCCCGACAGCAATAGGGCGACGATGACAGGGCGCTGGCGTGCCGGATTGGTTCCGTCGAGGTAGCGCAGCCGTTCAGCTTCGGCATCCGTGAGCGGACGCACGGGCGGCTTGGTGCTGCTTTTCGGCGGCGTGGTGACGCCGGTGACCGGATTCGACGTGACCCACAGCCAGCTTCGGTGGCAGCGGCGAAGAACGCCCGCAATGCCGATAATCTGTTCGCTCGGGTGCGGCCGGACACCGTGCGGGAGACTTGACTGCGCCGATCGCGCCCGAGCGAGTTGACGAACGCCACCACCAGGGATGTGTCGACCTGGGCGATGCCGGTGACGTCGTGCGCCTCGGCGAACCGGGTGAACCGGGAGAGGACGGAGCCGTATTTCTCGATCGTGTATGGCGACCGGGTACGGCTCTGCTCCCAGTTATCGACAACCGTGGCGCTGTCGGGGTCACGCCAGATGTTGTCGCCAGCTTGTTCTGATCGGGCGTCTCGGCTGGAGGATTTCAGTTGCCGATCGGTGTAAATCCGGCGCCGGGGCCACCAGTGCTATTGACATCGTCGAGGATGGCGTTGAACGTCACCATCTCTGTGATTTGAAGCGGGGTCGCTCCCAGAAGATCGCCAGGCGCGATACGGCCGTCGGTGATCAGGCCGAGAAGCAGGCCATCGGACGTGACCGGGCCGCCGTTATCACCGGGCTGATAGGCGCCCCCGCCCATGGACATTCGCCGGTTCTGTCCGAGTTGAAGGGAGCCGATGCGTCCGCAGAAGTCACCGGTGGCGGCCCCGAATCGGCACACTGGCTGGCCCCGCTCGAAAGGGCTGGTGTCGATGCCATTGATGACGAAGCCGGCGAAGTTAGCAATCGGGGTGATTTTGGTGGGGTCGAATTTGATCACCGCGTACCTCGTATCAGGGTCGTTGGCAAGGGCCACCACGGTGCCTACCGAGCCGAGGTTTTCCGAACCCTCGGCGACGACTGGGGAGTCAGGTCCGCCGCAGCTCGCGGCGGTGAAACCAACCAGGTCTCCGGTGTTGTCGTGACCGATGGTTGCCAACGTGCAATAGCTGCCGCCGACAACGATGCCGGCCCCGCCGCCCAGCGGGAGTGCCGCTGAGGCGACGGGAGCGAGCAGGCCCGCCAGCAGAGGCAGCGCGAACACCGCCGCCACCAGCGAGCCACGATCAATGCACACAGAGGAACATTGTCCAGCTGATTGCTGTGAAGATGCTGTTGCGCGCAGCTCGGCGCGCGGGCTGCGGTACTCACGGCCGAGAGGCGGACGTTACTGCGGACGCGGGTCGAGGCTACGTTGCGAAACGCACTTAACCGTGTCCCCATCACTGCGGCGAACACATTTTCACCGGGCGTGATGGTATTTCGTCCCAGTCCCGCGCTCACCTCTGGCGTCAGCCGGGGGCTCCGGGGGTGCCCGGGGTGCCGTCTGTGCCGCCGTTGCCACCGTTGCCGCCGGGTTGGGCGAAGGCGCTGTTTCCGCCGTTGCCGCCGTCCCCACCGCGGCCGTTGCCTTCGACCCCGACGCGTCCGCCGTCTCCGCCGTTTCCGCCGGTGTTGAGCGCGTTGTTGCCACCGCCGCCGTTGCCGCCGTTGCCACCTGCCCCACCGGTACCGGCGGGGAAGCCGGCGCCACCGGTGCCGCCGTTTCCGCCGGCGGCGGCGCTGCCACCGGTGCCGCCGTTGCCACCGTCCCCGCCGACACCACCGTCGGCCGCACCGCCGAGCCCACCGGCGCCACCGGCACCCGGGGATAGGCCGACACCGCCCGCGCCGCCGTCACCGCCGGTGCCCCCGGTCCCACTATCGCCGGCGCCGCCACCCGCGCCGGCGCCGCCGCCACCGCCGCCAGCGAGTCCACCCACACCGGGGCTAGTTCCGCCGGCGCCGCCGTGCCCGCCGGCGCCGCCCGTCCCGCCGCCGCTGGCACCGCCGGCGCCGCCGTCACCGCCGGCACCTGCCTGGTCGATGATGAGCGAGCTGCTAGCGCTACCGGCGCCGCCGTTGCCGCCGTGGTTTGCCTGCGCACCGTCGATACCATCGCCGCCGACGCCGCCGTCGCCGCCGTCGCCGCCGATCGCGATGGGATTCCCCTCGGTGTGACCGCCGTTACCGCCCGTGCCACCAACCCCGGCCACTGCGCCGGCGCCCGTGGCGTCGCCCCCGGCCCCACCCGCACCGCCGGTGCCACCGACCCCCAACGTGGTGGGATTGCCGCCGGGAACACCGCTTGCCAGTGGCATGGAGTCACCACCGACACCGCCGTCGCCGCCGGCGCCGGCGACGGCATCTGTGCCAGTGGCCGCGCCGCCATCACCGCCGGCCCCACCGTCGCCGCCGGTGGCATACGTCAGCAGCAGGGCCAACACCACCGGATAAGCGAATCCTTCCTTGCTGCCCGTGCCGCCGTTGCCACCGTCGCCGCCGACACCGGCGATGCTGTCGGTACCGCTGGCCGGCCCACCGGCACCGCCGTTGCCGCCGTTGCCGCCGATCCCGGACGTCAAAAAGCCACCGGCGCCCCCGTTGCCGCCGTCACCCCCGGGTTCACCGGCGCCACCGGCCCCACCGTTACCACCAGCGCCGCCGTCACCGATCACAAACCCGCCCGCACCCCCGGCACCGCCCGCAGTGCCAGACCCACCGTCGCCTCCGGCGCCACCGTTGCCGAACAGCCCGGCCGCCCCACCGTCGCCGCCGACTACCCCGGTCTCGGTGGAGTTCCACCCGGCGCCGCCATCGCCGAACAACCAGCCACCGGCCCCACCGTCGGGATGCGTCTCAGTACCGACGACACCGTTGTCGATCAGTCCCCGGCCGGTCAGCTCCTCGAACGGCTCGTTCAACAGATTGTTGATAGGCGCGGTCACCGGGCTGGTGATCCAAGCCTCCCCGAGACCATGCAGTGCCCCATAGATCGCCCCCGACAGCCCCCCGGAGTCCAGGAAACTGGTCGACGCCATTACCGGCAGATCATCAAGCCCACTCAAGTCGGCGTTGAACCCCTCCGTCGGGTCCGCGCCGCCCGGGGCGGGCATAACCGCCGCCAGCGAGTCAGGCAACTCACCGGTGGGGTCGGTCGATGCGGCAGGGTCGAGCCAGAGGGTTGGGTCGAGCAGATCGTCGAGCCCGACATCCGCACGGGCGACCGGCGCGGCCATGGCCAGCACCATCGCCGCCGAGCCCAGCCCGACCATGCGACGACCTCGACGTCGCCCTTTGCCCCCGCAACTTGACACCCGGGTGGACCTCCGCAGCTAATTCGTTCTTGTCAGGCGTTTTCGCCCAACACCAGCCGCCCCGAGCATATTCGGTGGACGCGGCCGAGCCGTCCGTGTGGCTGAACCCGGCCGCTGACGTGGAGCGATACGGCGCCGCGGTGTGGGTGTGGTCGTGCGCCGGGGTCAATGGTCGTCGGTGAGCCCGAAAGGCAGCTTTCGGTTGCGCGCCGCGCGTCGTTCACGGTCCATGGTCTCCTTGCACGCTTCGTCGGCGGCCTCGCGCCAGATGCGGGCAGCCGTCTCGGCGTACCCGGCATGATCCTTCTCGTGCGTCTCCACACCATGCGCCGTATCCACTCGACAAAGCAACAGCAAATGCAGTTAGATCAGCCTAATCGCACAGGCTGCGCTATGCTCATTGTGTGTCCGAAAACACCCTAACCATCGACCCCTCCCGGATGGGCGAAGACGAGTGGATTTCGGCGGTACAGACCTACGTCCGCGCCGCCAAAGACTCCGGCGAGGTGGTGAGCCTTCGCGCCCGGCCGCAGTTCCTGACTCCCGAGCAGGCGGGTGAGCGGCTCGGCATGTCGCGGACTACGGTGGTGCGCGCCATCAACGCCGGTGAGCTGAACGCGGCCAAAGTCGGCAACCGCCATCGTATCCCCGTGGCGGCGGTCGAGGCTTACCGCAAGCGCAGCCTGAACGCCGTGCTGGCGGAGCTTCACACGGCCATGGACGAACTCGGCATCGACCGCAACGAACCGGTTCCCGATGACCCAGTATCGGTGTATGACAACATGCGCGAGGCCGCCAACCGGCTCGGCGGGATGCGGCTGCACCTAGCGGCCACCGATGCCGAACGTGACGCGGCGGTCGCCGCCATGCGCGCCGACGACGCGGAAGTCGACGCGGTCGATGCCTACGACATGCCGGCACAGAAGGTGATGACCGCGGAGTTGGACCGGCGCTATGACGCGCTCGTTCAACGCTGACGACCACGCCCTGGGCGCCGCCGACCTCGACCGGATATTCCACGGCGCAGTCGTCCCCGCCCTGTTCGGCGACCGCCCGGTGCCGTCACCCGATCCGGTTCTCATCCTCGTCGGTGCGCAGCCCGGAGCAGGCAAGTCGCAGGCAGGAAACTCCGCTGCCGCCGAAAGCGGCCAGAAGGTAATTCGCATCATCGGCGACGATCTCCGGCGATTTCACCCCGACCACAGCCGGCTGCTCGGCCTGCACCCGTCCGCCATGCCCGATGCCACAGCGCAGGCGTCGGGGGCCTGGGTGGAACGCGCCATCTCCTTCGCCGCGCGCAACCGGCTCAGCGTGCTGGTCGAAGGGACCTTCCGTGACCCAGATGTGCCGTTAGCCACCACGCGGCGGTTCCACGCGGCAGGGTTTCGCGTCGAGACACATCTCGTGGCGGCAGCCCCCGAAGTCAGCCACGTCGGGATCGGCAAACGGTTCGTGGACGCGGAGAAGCGCCGGGACGCGGCGGGACGGTTCACATCCCTTGCCGCTCACGACGTCGCGTTCGGTGCGCTTCCGAAAACGATCCGCGCATTGTCCGCCACCGGGTCGCCGGTGGAGCGGTTCGTGGTGCGATCCCGCGACAGGGTGCTGTTCGACCGGCAGCGGTCCCCCGGGTACTCGATTCGGGGCGCGTTGAACGCTGCGCAGCAGCAATGGAATCGCCCGCTGTCCGACACCGAGTTCAAGCTGTGGGTCGAACAGTCAGCCGAGGTGGTGGAGCACTTGATCGACCACCACGGCGACGACCGTGACGCAGCAATGTTGGTGCGGCAGTTCGGGTTCGACTACAGATACCTCACCATGGTCCGCAGCGGAGAAGCCGCCGTTCGTGGTCATGTTCGCGCAGGCGGCGACGTGGAGCCCTACATCCGGTCGCACCCGAACCGTCGGTGACCGGCCGGCGAGGGCCGGCGCCGCCGTCAGCCGCCCAGTCCGTTGAGAATCTCGCGGGGCCAACGCGGGCAGCGCGGCGCGGCTGCCGACCAGCACCACCCGCGGCTGGTCCGGCTCGGCGCTCAGGTCCGCCAGCCACTGCGAAGAACCCTCCGCTCTGTTGCCGCAGTTCAATTCGGGTGGTGCGTTCCAAAAACCTCATGGGTACGTTCCAAACCGTTCCCGGGACCGCACGCTGACCAGGTGTTGAGGTATTTCAGGCCAGTCCCCGAGGGCGAGGGACGTCTTCGGACACCTGACTCAAACCGGGCGGGAAGCAGGTTCAGCAGCGTTCTCCGACGTCGCGGTGCCGTGCTCGGCGCGGCGACGGTGGGCGTCGTGTTGTCGAGTGCGGC
>NZ_JBYCKY010000628.1:0-1164 GCF_057473605.1 Mycobacterium sp. TH-M82
AAGAGTCGTCGGGTTCCGCCCAAGACTCGGTGTTGCATCCGCAGCAGCGACCGCATCGACGGCCCGGTGTCAGAATCGAGGGCCGCGACATGCAGGACGCGTAACGCGGGTTCGTCCGCCATCGCCGCACGCAGCGCGGCCTGGAGCTGTTCCTCGTCCGCGTCGGACGCCGGCAAACCGAGAATCCGATGCTGGTGTCCGCGCGCGGTCAGCGTCTTGATCAACGGCTGGACTGAATCGGCGTCATCGCCGATGAGGAGCCAGGTAGATCCTTCGCCGCCTTCCGCAGCCGAGCCTGTGGCGGTGGATTGCTCCCAACGAACCTCGTAACGCGCGTCCGAGATCGACTGAGTCTCGCGCTGCTGGTTGTGTTGCGCAGCGAGCTTCGCCAGTACATTGCGGGTCTGATGATCAACGCTCGGACCGTCGAGTAGGACCGCCAGTTCCTCGATCCGGCCGTCCTCGAGAAGACGGATGGCTTCGGTGCTCGCGGCGATGTGCTGTTGTTGGTTGGAACGCCCCCGATTGTCTCGATACCAGTACTCGCGATGCTGGAACGGGTAGGTGGGCAGGTCGAGCTTTCGCGCGTGCGCCGGCCGGAGGGTGTCGAAGTCGGGCAGGTGGCCCAGGACGTACGCATCAGCGAGGGCTTCGGTGATTTGCCGGTGGTCGGCGGTGTTTCGACGCAGCGATGCGATCGCCCGCGGTGCAGTGGCCCGGTCGGGCCATGCCCGCAGGGCTGCGGCGGTGAGCACCGGTTGTGGGCCGATCTCGAGCAACACTTTGCAACCCGAATTAGCAAGGGTGCGAACACTTTTAGCAAATTCCACCGGTTGCCGCGCGTGGCGACGCCAGTAGTTGCCATCCAGTTTCACGCTCCTGCCGATCGCTGAGCCGGTACGGTTGCATATCAAAATCCGTTCTGGCGAGCTGTAAGTGAATTGGTCTGCGTACGCCTCGAACTCGTCGAGGATCGGGTCCAGCAGCGTCGAGTGGAACGCATGGCTGGTATCTAGCCAATCACAGCGGATACCATCGGCTTTCAACCCGACCACTGCTTCTTCCAGATCCTGCACGGGTCCCGACAGCACGGTGTTGGCACCGTTGTAGGCACCAACCGACAGACGCGGAAATTCGTCGGTCAGGCGCTCGACACGCTCGGCA
>NZ_JBYCKY010000629.1:0-2523 GCF_057473605.1 Mycobacterium sp. TH-M82
CGCCGACCAACTGCTGGCCCGCGTCTCGGCCGATGAAAACCTGCATATGCTCTTCTACCGCGACGTCTCCGATGCCGGCTTCCAGATCGCACCCAACCAGGCAATGCGGTCACTGCACAAGGTGCTGCGCAACTTCAAGATGCCCGGATACACGGTCCCGGAATTTCGTCGTAAGGCCGTCATCATCGCCGTTGGCGGGGTGTTCGACCCGCGCATCTTCCTCAACGACGTAGTGATGCCGGTGCTGAAGAAATGGCGCATCTTCGAGCGCGGGGACTTCACTGGTGAGGCCGCACAGATGCGCGACGATCTCGGCCTGCTGGTCGACGAACTCAAGGACGCGTGCGCCAAGTTCGAGCTAGCCAAGCAGCGCCACCTCGAACGCGAGGCCCGCAGGGTCGAAAAGATAACCGCCAAGCGAGTTCTGTCCACAACAGGGACACCGGCACTCAGTAGGAAGTAGCGAACCATTGGCTCGCAAGCCGCCACCGATCCGACCGGATCGCGTAGTGCGACAGTGATACTCGGTTCCCACTCCGCGACAGCGCTTCGTACCGACATCGGCCAAAAGGGTGCTTCGCCCTCACCGAGACCGAGAGGGTGGTCACTGAAACCAATAGGACTGCCAGATTGCGCAGCTGCCGAGCGGAAACGCTGAATTTTCGAGCAGCTTGGGCGTCCGATCCAGGAGCATCAGGCATCCCACGGTGTGCTAAACCTTTATGGTGCTGTTGTGGACGCACATACGTTGACGCTGGATCGGGCGCTGGCCGAAACCCGCACCGGGGACATCTGGCTGTTCCGCGGTCGCTCCAGGCCGGACCGCACCATCCAGACCCTGTCCAACGCCCCGGTCAACCACGTCGGCATGACGGTGGCCATCGATGATCTGCCGCCGTTGATCTGGCATGCCGAACTCGGCGACAAGCTCACCGACGTCTGGACCGGTGCCACCCATCGCGGCGTGCAGCTCAACGACGCCCGGGAGGCCGTCGAGCAGTGGATGCAGCGCTACCACCAGCGGTGCTGGCTGCGTCAGCTGACCCCGTATGCCAACCGCGGCCAGGAGGACCGATTGCTGCGGGTCGTCGCCCGGATGGACGGCACCCCGTTCCCCGCCACTGCGCGGCTCACCGGCCGGTGGCTGCGCGGTCGCATCCCGACCATCAACGACTGGACACGGGGTGTCCCATTGCTGGACAAGAAGATTCGCCAGGCAACACAACGGCGCAAGGCACGACAGCGCGCAGCGGGCATCGAAACCGCCTACTGCGCAGAGACGGTGGCCATCACCTACGAGGAGATGGGGTTGTTGTCCACCGACAAGCATTGGAGCTGGTTCGACCCCGGGTCTTTTTGGAGTGGTGACATCCTGCCGCTGACGCCCGGCTACGAGCTGGGCCGCGAAATAGCCGTCTCCGGTTAGCTCTAGCCGGTTAGTCGACACTCATCTCGGCCAGCACCGACCAGTCCGACGCGTCGATCGCCTGGCTGATGATCTTCGGCGTCGAGGTCAGCGCCGTCGGCAGCTCCCGCATCGCCTGCTTGAAGTGGTCGCTGTTGACGTGGGCACTGCCGGCCGCAGCGTCGCGGAATGCCTCGACCAGCACGTATTCGCACTCATTGTCGAGGCTGCGCGACCAGTCGAACCAGAGGTTGCCCGGTTCGGACCGGGTGGCCGCGGTAAACGAAGCGACCAGCTGAGACCAACGGTCGGCCCACTCCGGTTTGGTTTCGAACTTGACGACGATGAAAATCACCGCTGCTCCTTACTGGCTATCCGATCTCGAAGCTGTTCTGCACAGGGATGGCGTTGACAGATGTCGTCACACGGAAGACTCACCGGTAAACGTCACGCCGATGTGCGATGTGGACGACCCGGACGACGACTCGTTCGTCGAAGATCTGGTAGATCACCCGGAATTCACCCCGCCGCGCCGAGTACCGTCCCTGCAGTTGATCGCGAAGCGGCTTGCCGACGCGGTACGGATTCTCTGCAAGCGGACCTCGTAGGAATTCCCAACACGCGACTGCTACTGCTTCCGGTAAGAGATCGGTCAGCGCTTTCGTCGCAGCCTTCGTCAACTCAATGCGATGGATCACCGCGGGAGCCGCCCGACGGCGCGCATCTCCTCTGCCACCTCGTCGAGTGTGTAGACTTCGCCGCCTTCAGCCGCGGTCTCAGCTGCGCGGATCTCGCGCATCAGTTCCTGGTCGCTGAGGATCGCCAGGGTTTCCATGATCGAGTCGTAATCGTCCGCACTGAGGATCACCGCGGCCCGGCGACCCTTCCTCGTGACCTCGATTCGCTGGTGAGTCCTAACCGCCTCATCAACAAGCTTCGACAGATTCGCCCGGACTTCGGCTAAAGGCAACGTGGTCATGTACAGAAGTCTAGCGTGAGCGAGCCCTGCCCCCAGCGGAGGCGACCGGTTTGCTGCGCTTCATCCGCCTGTCGCAGATCCGGACACAGCCAACGTGGCGAGGGCTCGTCGAGGATCAGCGACAAGTTTGCGGGTCGAC
>NZ_JBYCKY010000630.1:0-2442 GCF_057473605.1 Mycobacterium sp. TH-M82
AGTCGGCGCCCCGGTGGCTTCGGCCAGCGCCGCCAGCGCCTGCCAGTGGTCGAAATGCTGGTGGCTGGTGACGATCAGCGACACCTTCGGGGCGTACCGCTGCACCAGATCGGTCAGGATCTGGGCATCGTTGGCGGCGTCGATCAGCAGCGACTCGCCGGTTTTCGCACACGTCACCAGGTAGGCGTTGTTATCCCACGGCCCGACGGACGCCTTCAGGATCGTCGCACCAGGAAGGGTGCGCCGGGCGGCGGTGCGAGGCTCCACGTGCCCGGTGTAGTGGTCGTCGATGACAGTCATACGGGCCACGGTACCGATGCGCATAGCATGGTGCCGATGGCTGACCGGCTGATCGTCAAGGGTGCGCGCGAACACAACCTGCGCAGTGTCGATCTGGACCTGCCGCGCGACGCGCTGATCGTCTTCACCGGACTGTCCGGATCGGGTAAGTCGTCGCTGGCGTTCGACACTATTTTCGCCGAGGGTCAGCGCCGTTACGTGGAGTCGCTGTCGGCCTACGCGCGGCAGTTCCTGGGCCAGATGGACAAGCCGGATGTCGACTTCATCGAGGGCCTGTCGCCGGCGGTGTCCATCGACCAGAAGTCGACCAACCGCAACCCGCGGTCGACGGTCGGCACCATCACCGAGGTCTACGACTACCTGCGGCTGCTGTATGCACGTGCGGGCTCGCCGCACTGCCCGGTGTGCGGCGAGCGGATCGCCCGCCAGACGCCGCAGCAGATCGTCGACCAGGTGCTGGCCATGGACGAGGGCACCCGGTTTCAGGTGCTGGCCCCGGTGGTGCGCACCCGCAAGGGCGAGTTCGCCGACCTGTTCGAGAAGCTGAACACCCAGGGTTACAGCCGGGTTCGGGTCGACGGCGTGGTGCATCCGCTGACCGACCCGCCCAAGCTGAAGAAGCAGGAGAAGCACGACATCGAGGTGGTCGTCGACCGGCTGACGGTCAAGGCGTCCGCCAAGCAGCGGCTCACCGATTCGGTGGAGACCGCGCTGAACCTGGCCGACGGGATCGTCGTGCTGGAGTTTGTCGACCGAGATGAGAATGATCCGCACAGCGCTTCCCGGGAGCAACGGTTCTCCGAGAAACTGGCCTGCCCCAACGGCCACGCGCTGGCCGTCGATGACCTTGAGCCCCGGTCGTTTTCGTTCAACTCGCCCTACGGCGCCTGCCCGGAGTGCACCGGGCTGGGGATCTGCAAGGAGGTCGACGTCGACCTGGTGGTGCCCGACCCGGACCTCACCCTCGCGGAGGGCGCGGTGGCGCCGTGGTCGATGGGCCCCACCGCTGACTACTTCACCCGGATGCTGGCCAGCCTCGGCGACGCGATGGGTTTCGACGTCGACACCCCGTGGCGCAAACTACCGGCTAAAGCTCGTACGGCGATCCTGGAAGGCGCCGACGAGCAGGTGCATGTGCGCTACCGCAACCGCTACGGCCGCACCCGCTCCTACCACACCTACTTCGAGGGTGTGATGGCGTTCCTGCAGCGCAAGATGGAGCAGACCGAGTCCGAGCAGATGAAGGAACGCTACGCCGGCTTCATGCGCGACGTGCCCTGCCCGGTCTGTCGCGGCACCCGGCTCAAGGCAGAGATTCTGGCCGTGACGCTGGCCGCGGGGGAGTTGGGCAGTAAATCCATCGCCGAGGTGTGCGAGCTGTCGATCGCGGATTGCTCGGACTTTCTCGCCGCGCTCACGCTGGGGCCGCGTGAACAGGCCATCGCCGGTCAGGTGCTCAAGGAGGTCCAGTCCCGGCTGGGTTTCCTGCTCGACGTCGGGCTGGAGTACTTGACCCTGTCCCGCCCGGCGGGGACCCTTGCCGGCGGCGAAGCGCAACGCATCCGGCTGGCCACCCAGATCGGCTCCGGATTGGTCGGGGTGCTCTACGTGCTCGACGAGCCCTCGATCGGGCTGCACCAGCGCGACAACCGCCGGTTGATCGAAACACTGGTCCGGCTGCGTGATCTGGGCAACACACTGATCGTCGTCGAACACGACCTGGATACCATCGCCCACGCCGACTGGATCGTCGACATCGGCCCCGCGGCCGGCGAGCACGGCGGTCAGATCGTGCACAGCGGGACTTACGCGGACCTGCTGGCCAACCGCGAATCGATCACCGCCGCCTACCTGTCCGGTGCGCAAAGCATCGAGGTGCCCGCGATCCGCCGACCCGTCGACCGCCGGCGCCAATTGACCGTCGTCGGCGCCCGCGAGCACAACCTGGCCGATATCGACGTGTCCTTCCCGCTCGGCGTGCTCACCCTGGTCACCGGGGTGTCCGGTTCCGGCAAGTCGACGCTGGTGAACGACATCCTGGCCGCCGTGCTGGCCAACCGGCTCAACGGCGCCCGCCAGGTTCCCGGCCGGCACACCCGGGTCACCGGACTCGAGTTCGTCGACAAGCTGGTGCGGGTCGAC
>NZ_JBYCKY010000631.1:0-1085 GCF_057473605.1 Mycobacterium sp. TH-M82
ATGTCGAGCCCGGTCACCCGGTACCCCTTGCCGGCCAGATAGACGGCGTTGTCGCCGAGGCCGCAGCCGATGTCGAGGACGTCACCGTGTACCCAGCCGCGGTCGTGCCAGGTGACGACGTTGTCCTTGGGTGCCTTGGTGTCCCAGGGCGGGGTGGGCATCGGCGGGATGCCCACGCCAGGGCTCTCGCCGCGATAGAGCGCGTCGAAGTCCATGCGCTGCAACCCCGAGAAACCCGGCGATGAATTCGAGTCCGTCATTGGTGCCAGCTTAGGCCTAGGCGGCGTGCCGTTGCGCCAGTGTGATGCCGATGCGGGTTTCGAGTTCGCTGATGTCCAGCACGGGCGGCCCGGGCGGCGGCGGCGCGGTGGAGTGGTAGCGCATCCCGGTTGGGGTGATGAATTCTGCCGTATGGCAACAGTTCTCGTCGACCAAGGCGGTGACGCGCCAGCCCGGGCTCTCCTTGGTGTAGTTGCATCGTTCACAGGTGCCCAGGCCGTTGGCGGCGCTGGTCGGTCCGCCCCGGGCCCAGGGTTGGGCGTGGTCGTGGTGGCGGATGGGGGCGTCGCAGTAGGGGGTGCGGCAGTGGTGGTCGCGTAGGTCGATGAAGGTGGCCAGCCCTTTGGGGAAGGTCCGGGCGCGTGATTCCATGGCGACCAGGGCGCCGGTGCGGGGATGGCGGTAGAGCCGGCGCAGGGTGGCCCGCGATCGGGCGTCGGTGATCGCGGTGCTGACGAGGTTGCGGGCTACGGCGGCCGGGATGGGGCCGTAGCCGGCCAGCTCGGCGGGCGTGGTGGTGCCGCCGAGCAGGGTCTCGTCGGTGAGGACCAGGTTGACCGCGATGGGTGTGGGCACCTGGGCGGGGCGTGCGGTGATCCGTTCGATCAGCGTGTCGGCCATGACCTGGCCGCGCGTGCGGCCGTCGAAGGTGGTGTCGGCGGCGCGTGTGAGCGTGGCGTACACCGAGACGCCGTGGGTCACCGGTAGTAGTGCGGTCAGGTAGGTCATGGTGTCGGGGGCGGGGCGGATGGTGACGGTGCGCTCGTGTTCGGCTGTGGCGGCGCGTTCGACGACGGCGTGCGGGT
>NZ_JBYCKY010000632.1:0-11896 GCF_057473605.1 Mycobacterium sp. TH-M82
TGGAGCTGCGGGTGCCGTTCTTGGACCCGGAGGTGTTCGCGGTGGCGTCGAAGTTGCCGTTGTCTGCCAAGATCACTCGCACCACCACCAAGTACGCGCTGCGGCGTGCGCTGGCGCCAATCGTGCCCGCGCATGTGCTCGCGGCGCCCAAGCTCGGTTTCCCGGTGCCCATCCGGCACTGGCTGCGGGCCGGGGTGCTGCTGGAGTGGGCCTGCGCAACGGTGGATGCCGCCGCAAACAGCTCAGCAGCCCACCTGATCGACGTCACCGCCGTGCGGGCGATGATCGACGACCATCGCCGAGGTGTGGGCGATCACAGTCGCCGCCTCTGGACGGTGTTGATCTTCATGCTGTGGCATGCGATATTCGTCGAGCGCTCGGTGGTACCGCAGATCACCGAACCGGCCTACCCGGTGCAGCTATAGCGCCGAGCATGCGCAACCTCGCACCCTCCGGGCCGCTGGAGTGCGATTTGGTGCATGCTCACCGGATTAAAGGGCGGCGGCGATCTCGGCAGCGGCGTCCTCGCCGTAGGCGCCGGCCAACCTGCGCACCGCGACTTCGCGGTCCCAGTCCCACTCCTGGGTTCCGGTCGACTCCAGCACCAGCACCGCGACCAGCGAGCCCAGCTGCGCAGAGCGTTCCAGGGCGAGGCCCGCGCTGCGACCGGTGAGAAACCCCGCCCGAAACGCGTCGCCGACACCGGTGGGGTCGACCTGACCGATCTCCGGAACCACGCCGACATGGATGCACGAGCCGTCCGGATCGACCACGTCGACCCCCTTGGCGCCCAGCGTGGTCACCCGCAGCCCGACCTGTTTCATCACGTCGGCCTCCGACCAGCCCGTCTTGGACAGCAACAGTTCCCATTCGTAGTCGTTGGTGAACAGGTAGGCAGCACCGCCGACGAGCCTGCGGATCTCCTCACCGGTCAGCCGGGCCAGCTGCTGGGACGGGTCGGCGGCGAACACCAGCCCGAGCTTGCGACACTCCTCGGTGTGGCCGGACATCGCCTCGGGGTCGTTGGCCCCGATGACCACCAACTCCGGTATGCCGATGGTGTCGACCACCTTGGCCAGGGAGATGTCCCGGGCCTCCGACATGGCGCCCGGATAGAACGACGCGATCTGGGCCATGTCCTCGTCGGTGGTGCAGACGAACCGCGCGGTGTGCGAGGTCGTCGAGACCAGCACGCCGGCGCAGTTGACGCCGTGCGATTCCAGCCAGCGCCGGTAGTCGGCGAAGTCGTCGCCGGCCGCGCCGACAAGGGCGACGTCGCCGCCGAGCACCCCGATCGCATAGGCCATGTTCCCGGCCACCCCGCCACGGTGAATCACCAGGTCGTCGACCAGAAAGCTCAACGACACCTTGTGCAGGTGATCGGCCAGCAGTTGCTCGGAGAATCGGCCGGGAAAGCGCATCAGATGGTCGGTGGCAATAGAACCGGTCACCGCGATCGTCACTAATTCCACCTTTCGTTTTCTCAGCTGAACTCACCAAGGCTACCCAGCACAGTGGTGTCGCGACCGACGGGCCTTGAGCCGGTGGTGCGTTAGCCTGCCTACAGGGCCCAGACACCGGGTCCAGACCAGAGGAGACACCGATGGCCGGTCCGTATCCACCGAACTACGGTATCGGCTCGGGTATCGGATCAGTCGGGCCAATCCCTCCGCAACACACCGGTGCCTACCCCAGCGGCGCGACCACCGGCCCGATGGTCGCATACCCGGGGCCGCTGGCCCCACCGATGCCCTACCCGCCACGATCACGGCGACGGCGGGTCTTCGGCGTGGTGGTGGCCATCGTGGTGGTTGCCGCGCTGGCGGCCCTGATCGGCTACGCGGTGCGCAGCGACACCTCCACGGCGACTGGCGACGGGCGCATCATCACCGAAGCCCCGGCCAAGACCGCGATCCAGGACTACCTGAACGCGCTGGAGAGTCGCGATACCGACACCATCACCCGAAATACGCTGTGCGGCATCTACGATCGGGTTACCGACCACCGATCCGATGACGCAGTTGCCAAGATGAGCAGCGACGCGTTCCGCGGACAGTTCTCCCGGGCCGAGGTGACCTCCATCGACAAGATCGTGCACCTGTCCAATTTCCAGGCCCAGGTGCTGTTCACCATGCGGGTCGCTCCGCCCCGTGGCGGCAACGCACGCGAAGACGTCCAAGGCCTGGCGCAGCTACTCTCGGTCGACCACCGGGTATTGGTGTGTTCCTACGTGTTACGCGCCGCCGGGTTCTATTGATGCCTGCTGAACCACCCAGATCAGTTGAACGAGTCGCCGCACGAACATGATCCCCCGGCGTTGGGGTTTTCGATGGTGAAGCCCTGCTTGTCGATCTGGTCCGCGTAGCCGATCTGCGAGCCCTCGAGGTACGGGGCGCTCATCCGGTCCACCGCCAGCTTTACCCCATCGAATTCCGCGACGACGTCGCCGTCGAGGGTGCGGTCGTCGAAGAACAGGTTGTAGCGCAGGCCGGCGCAGCCACCCGGCTGGACCGCGAGGCGAAGGGCCAGGTCGTCGCGACCTTCCTGCGCGAGCAGCGACTTCACCTTCGCCACGGCCGCGTCGGTCAAGATCACGCCCTTCGTTGCGGTGGCCGACTCGTCCGAAACAGTCATTGCGTCTTTACCTTCCCGGCTAGTCATTGAGGTGGGCTGGTCAACGTGCTCCGCTTGCAGCACCACGATACCCTGGGACAACCATACCCTGCGTCAACGGCATCCTGCGACGCCGCTGTTCACGCCGATTTCGCTGGCAATTACGGCCTTGTCGGCCACGTCCCGAACTCGGCCGCCGTCGCCGAAGCCAGCTCCATCAGCTGGTTGGCCGCGTCGACCAGCGCCAGCCGCACCGAACCGGCATGCTCGGCGATAGCCCGAACCGCCAAGATGCCGGCTGCTCGCACCGCCGTCTCGTCCAGGCTGACCTGGCCGGCCAGCACCAGCACCGGAACGTGCAGGGGCCGCGCCGCGCCGGTTATCGCGCCGACCACCTTGCCGTGCAGCGACTGCTCGTCGAATCGTCCCTCGCCGGTGACCAGCAGATCGGCCGCGGCGATATCCGTACCCAGGTGGGTGTGCCGGGCGACGATCTCCGCGCCGGATTCCATCGTCGCGCCCAGCGCGAGCAGCGCCGCGCCGACGCCGCCGGCTGCCCCGGCTCCCGAAGCGGCACTGACCACCCGCCCGGCCGCCGCGTCCAGTTCGGCTGCCCACTCGTCGAGGCGCGCTTCGAGCGCGGTCACGGTGACAGCGTCGGCGCCCTTCTGCGGCCCGAATATCCGGGCCGCTCCCCACGGCCCGAGCAGCGGGTATTCCACATCGGACGCGGCGATCAACTCGACCCCCGCCAATCGCCGGCGCGCAGCGTCCAGGCCACCGAGCTCCTCGACCAGGCCGCGGCCACCGTCGGTGCTGGCGCTGCCGCCCAACCCGACCACGATCCGCTCCGCCCGCGCCTGCAGGGCGGCCATGACGAGCTGGCCGACTCCCCTGCTGTGGGCCGCCAGCGCGGTGCGCGGCGAGGGCGGGCCGCCCAGCAGCGCCATGCCGCAGGCCTGCGCGCACTCCAAATATGCTGTCTTCGAGTCGGCGTCAAACACCCAGTCCGCGTCGACGTCGTCGTCCAGCGGGCCGACCACCCGCAGCTGGTGCAACGTCCCGGAGCGACCGGCGAGCACCGCGACGAAGCCGGGGCCACCGTCGGACTGCGGCGCGACGCTGAGCCGGTCGGCCGGTCTGCTGCGATGCCATCCCGCGGCGATGGCAGCGGCGGCCTGCTCAGCGGTGAGGCTCTCGCCGTAGCAGTCCGGTGCGATCAGCACCCGTAAACCAGGCGTCTCGACGCTGGCGGCGGCATCCGCTGCCGGCGATCCGCTCATAACAGGAACGGTAGCGCCCGCATCCTTGGCGACCGGAGCGGTATTTCTGCACAGTAGGCTGCCAGTGTGAAGCTGCCGGGCCGCAAAAAACATGCCGACGCCGACTCTGATGAATCCGGCGAAGCCGAAACAACCGGTGACGGCGTCATGTCGACGGCTGCCACACCCTCGCACTCACACACCACAGCGCCGAAGGGCCGGCCCACACCCAAGCGCAGCGCGGTCACCCGCCGCCGGGGTCCGGTGGTACCTGCGCCAATGACGTCCGGCGAGGCCCGCGCGCGGCGCAAGGCACTGGCCGGCCCCAAGCTCAGCCGCGACGAACGCCGGGCCCAGAGCGCCGAGCGGCGGGCGCGAATGGCCGAGCGGCGGGAACGCATGCTGGCCGGCGACGAAGCATACCTGCTGCCTCGCGATCGGGGGCCCGTTCGGCGCTACGTTCGCGACGTGGTGGACGCCCGCCGCAACGTGCTCGGCCTTTTCATGCCGTCGGCGCTCGGGCTGCTGTTCATCATGATGGGGATGCCGCAGATTCAGCTCTATGTCTCGCCCGCGATGATGATCCTGATGGTTGTCATGGCGATCGACGGGGTGCTGGTAGCCCGCAAGGTTACCCGACTGGTCGACACCAAGTTCCCCGATAACATCGAAAGTCGCTGGAAATTAGGGCTTTACGCTGCTGGCCGCGCTTCGCAGCTGCGCCGGATGCGGGCGCCCCGGCCGCAGGTCCGCCGCGGCGCGCAGATCAGCTGAAACCGGACGGGCTAGGGAGCTGATGGAGTTCGCGCCGGTGCCGCCGCTCGATGCGGATGCGGCCGCGGCCGCTCGGACCCGCCAGGGCAGGCTGGCCAAACCGCCGGGCTCACTGGGGCGCCTGGAGGACCTGTCGGTTTGGGTGGCGGCCTGCCAGGGCCGCTGCCCGCCACGGCAATTCGAGCGCGCCCGAGTGGTGGTGTTCGCCGGCGACCATGGAGTCGCCCGCACTGGTGTGTCCGCCTATCCGGCGGAGGTTACCGCCCAGATGGTCGCCAACATCGCCGCTGGCGGTGCGGCAGTCAACGTGCTGGCCGGTATCGCCGGCGCGGGGGTTCGGGTGGCCGACCTTGCGGTCGACGCCGAGCCTGCCTCGGAAGCCATTGGCGCACACAAGGTATGCCGCGGCAGCGGTGACATCAGCGTCGAGGATGCGTTGACGGGCGACGAGGCGGTTGCCGCTGTCGAACAGGGCGCGCAGATCGCCGACGAGGAAGCCGACGCCGGCGCGGACCTGCTCGCCGGCGGTGATATGGGCATTGGGAATTCGACCGCGGCAACGGCGTTGATCGTGGCGCTGACCGGCGCCGAGCCCGCCGGGCTGGTCGGTTATGGGACCGGTGTCGACGACGCCGGGTGGGCGCGCAAAACCGCGGCGGTGCGCGACGCGCTGTTCCGTGCCCGGTCAGTGCGCTCGGATCCGGTTGGGTTGCTGCGGACCTGCGGCGGCGCCGACCTTGCCGCGCTGGCGGGCTTCTGCGCGCAGGCCGCGGTGCGCCGCACCCCGCTGCTGCTCGACGGGCTGGCCGTGACGGCCGCGGCCCTGGTCGCCGAGCGGCTGGCACCTGGGGCGCGGTCGTGGTGGCAGGCCAGTCACCGCTCCGCGGAACCGGCGCACGGGGCTGCACTCGCCGCGCTGGATCTCGAGCCGATCCTGGATCTGCGGATGCGGCTCGGCGAGGGCACCGGCGCCGCCGTGGTGCTGCCGGTGCTGCGCGGCGCCGTAGCAGTCTTGGCGTCGATGGCCACCTTCACCGAGGCCGGCGTCACTGACCGGCAGCCGTCGTGATCCGCTCACTGGTAGCGGCTTTCACCTTCGAAACCGTGGTGCCGCTGCCCGGCGGTGGCGACCGCGCGCTGGGCGGCGGCGCGTTGACCGCACTGCCGGTGGTGGGCGCCGCACTGGGTGCGCTGGCCGCCGCGGTGGCGTGGGCCGGCGGATTGGCGTTCGGCCCCGGCAGCCCGCTGGCCGGGCTGCTCGCGGTCGCCGCGCTGCTGGCCGCAACCCGTGGACTGCATATCGACGGCGTCGCCGACACCGCCGACGGGCTCGGCTGTCACCGGCCGGCGTCGGAGGCGCTGGCGGTGATGCGCGAAGGGTCGACCGGCCCGTTCGGGGTGGCCGCCGTGGTGCTGGTGATCGGGCTGCAGGGCCTGGCGTTCTCGGTGCTGGGCCCGGCGGCGATCGTGGTCGCCGTCGCCGCCGGGCGGGTCGCGGCGGTGCTGGCCTGCCGCCGCTCGGTGCCCGCGGCGCAGCGCAGCGGGCTGGGCGCCACGGTGGCGGGCAGTCAACCGGTGCCGGTGGTGGCGGCCTGGATCGCGGTGCTGGTCGGAGTCTCCCTGTGGGCCGGTCCCGCGCCCTGGAAGGGGCCGGTGGCGGTGCTGGTTGCGCTGGCCTGCGGCGCGGCGCTGGTCGCACACTGTGTGCGCCGGTTCGGCGGGATCACCGGCGACGTGCTGGGCGCGGCCGTCGAATGGACCACGGCGGTGGCCGCAGTACTGCTGGCACTACTGGTGGGGTTCCACGTCTAAAGCCGGCCTAGCCCGGCCTAGCCCAGCCGGGCCATCCAGCCGTGAGTGTCGGCGAAGGTGCCGCGCTGGATCCCGGTCAGCGTGTCACGCAGCGCCATCGTCACCTCACCGGGATTCCCGTCGGCGATGCTGAATTCCCCGTCACCGGATATGACCTGCGACACCGGGGTGATGACGGCAGCGGTGCCGCAGGCGAACACCTCGGTGATCTCACCGGCGGCGGCTTTCTTCTGCCACTCATCGACATCAATCTTGCGTTCCTCGACCGCGAACCCTGCGTCGGCGGCCAACTGCAGCAACGAATCCCGGGTGATGCCGGCCAGCAGTGACCCGGACAGCTCCGGGGTGACCAGCCGGGCCGACCCGCCGCTGCCGAACACGAAGAACAGGTTCATCCCGCCCATCTCCTCGACGTAGCGGCGTTCCGCGGCATCCAGCCACACCACCTGGTCGCAGCCGTGGGCCGCGGCCTGTGCCTGCGCCACCAGCGACGCCGCGTAGTTGCCGCCGAACTTGACCGCGCCGGTGCCGCCCGGGCAAGCCCGGACGTACTCCGTCGACAGCCAGACGCTGAGCGGCTTGGCCCCGCCCTTGAAATAGGCGCCGGCCGGCGAAGCCAACACCAGATACCGGTACGTCGCCGACGGGCGCACTCCCAGCCCCGGCTCGGTGCCGATGACGAACGGCCGCAGGTACAGCGACTCCTCACCTCCGGCCGCCGGCACCCACGCGGCGTCGACGGCGACCAATTGCCGCAGCGACTCGATGAACAGCTCCGCGGGCAACTCCGGGATGGCCAGTCGGCGGGCCGACGAGCGCAGCCGCGCGGCGTTGGCCTCGGGCCGAAACGACACGATGGAGCCATCCGCCCACCGGTAAGCCTTCAGCCCCTCGAACACCTCCTGCGCGTAGTGCAGCACCACCGCCGACGGGTCCAGCTCGATCGGCCCGTACGGGATCACCCGCGCATCGTGCCAACCCACACCGTCGGTGTAGTCGATCGACACCAGGTGGTCGGTGTGGTATTTCCCGAAACCCGGGTCAGCCAGGATTGATTCGCGTACCCCGGCGGCGGTCGGGTTCGCGGTGACCGCCACGGTGAACTCGGGGAGGCCGGTTTCCATGCAGCGATTGTAGACCGGCGCCTCGACCGTATCGTGCGAGTGACTGGCACACTTGGCTGGTGGTCGATACCCCGGACTTCGAGGCGCTTCAGGCCGCCGGAATCGCCAATGCGCGCGAACGAGGTGGCCTGATCGAGTATCTGGACGGCCTCGGCTTTTCCAGCGACGAGATGGTCGACGCCGAACGTCGCGGCCGGCTGTTCGGACTTGCCGGCGACGTCCCGGGGTGGTCGGGCCCGCCCGTCTACAGCCTGGCCGGCGCCGCCGCCGCGCTCGATGCTTCGGTTGAGGAGGTCCAGCGCGCCTGGGCCATGCTGGGCTTGGGCGTCCCGAATCTCGACAGCCCGGCGTTGAGCCAGGCCGATGTGGACGCCCTGGCGACCTGGATCGCGATGCGAGCGCACTTCGGTGTCCCCGTCGACGGTTTCCTGCGGGTGCTCGGCGCGACGCTGGCCCGGCTGGCCGAGGCCGAGTCGTCGATGATCCGGATCAGTCAGCCCGACGTGTGGCTCGGCCGCACCGGCGACGAACTCGCCACCGCCCGGGCTTGGCGCGCGACCACGGAGTTCATCCCCCGCATCGGAGCGATGATCGACGCCGTCCACCGCCACCACCTGGTCAGCGCCAGAACGTTCCTTGAGGGGCTCGGCGGGGGCCCGTCGGCGAGCGTGGTGTGCGGCGTCGGGTTCACGGATTTGTCCGGTTTCACCGCGCTGACCCAGGTGCTCACCGCGGCGGAGTTGGCGGAGCTGCTCAACGACTTCATTGCCACCGTCACCGACGTGGTGCACGCCGACGGCGGGCGGGTGGTCAAGTTCATCGGCGACGCCGTGATGTGGGTGAGTTCGACGGCTGAACTACTGGCCGAGGCCGCCGCCGACCTCGTCGGCCACCCGAAAGCACGCGCGGCCGGCCTGCAGGTTCACGCCGGCCTTGCCTACGGCGAGGTGCTGATGATCAACGGGGATTACTTCGGCAACCCGGTGAATCTGGCGGCTCGACTGGTCGCCGCAGCTGAGCCCGGACAGATCCTTGCCGCAGCCGATGTCATCGACAACCTGCCCGACTGGCCCGGTACCGCCCAGGCCCCATTGATGCTCAAGGGTTTCGACGCGCCGGTCACGCCGTACGAGCTGAGTCTTTTCGACAGGTGACTATCGGGTTTTCGCCGTCACGAACGGCGGTTTGACCACCTCGCATTGCACCGCACGGCCCCGCACGTCGACGGTGAGGTGCGCCCCGTCGGCAACGTCGGTGTCGGTGTCGATCAGCGCCAGCGCGATGCCGGCTTTCAGCGTCGGCGAGAATGTTCCCGACGTGGTGCCCCCGACCTTCCGGTCGCCGTCGAGGACCGTCAGCCCCGGCCGCAGCACGCCCGGTCCGAGCGCACGCAGCCCGCGCAGCAGCCGCCGCGGCCCGGCTGCCTTCTCCGCCAGCAGCGCGTCGCGGCCGAAGAAGGCCTCCTTCTTCCAGCCGATCGCCCAGCCGCAGCGGGCCTGCAGTGGCGAGATGTCGGTCGACAGTTCGTGTCCGTGCAACGGATAACCCATCTCGGTGCGCAGCGTGTCCCGCGCCCCGAGGCCGGCCGGCTGCCCCCCGGCATCGGCGACCGCGGTCACCAGCGCTTCGAACACCACCGCCGCCGACTCCCACGGCGGCAGCAACTCGTAGCCGTGCTCGCCGGTGTAGCCGGACCGGCACACCCGCACCGGCACCCGGTGAAACGTCGCGTCGGTGTAGGCCATGTAGTCCATGCCGGTCGGCAGTCCCAGCGCCGTAAGCACGTCGGCCGACCGCGGTCCCTGCACTGCCAACACCGCCCGCGAGCGGTGCTCGTCGGTGATGGTCAGCCCGGCCGGCGCCGCTGCCCGCAGGGCGGCCACCACCGCGGCGGTGTTGGCCGCGTTGGGCACCAGGAATATCTCGTCGTCGGCGACGTAGTAGGCGATCAGGTCGTCGACGACACCACCGGATTCGGTGCAGCACAGTGTGTATTGCGCCTGGCCCGGGGCGATCCGGACCAGATCGTTGGTCAGGCATGAGTTGACGAATGCCGCGGCGCCCGGCCCGCGGACGGTGGCCTTGCCGAGGTGGCTGACATCGAACAGGCCGGCCGTGTCTCGGGTGGCGTTGTGCTCGGCGACGGTGCCCGCATAGGAGACCGGCATCAGCCAGCCGCCGAACTCGGCGAACGCGGCACCCAACCTGCGGTGCCGCTCTTCCAGCGGTCCGTGCTGCAGGTCGGGTGCGGTGCTGGCAGAGCTCACGGCAACTTACCCTAATCGCGGCTACGGCCGGCACACCCGGCCGGGTAACCGATTCCGGCTCTTCGACATGGCGACCGATCGAAGGGGCAGGCGCGGCGCATCCCGACACCATCCGGCTGGCGTGTTCTACCACGAGCAGCACCAAGCAGGGACTACATTGAAGTGCCGTTAATTCAATGCGTTTGTCAACGGTTTTTTGGCCACACTTGCGTTATTGCGTTCTGAGCGCGGGGAGGGGCACACAGATGGCTCGACGCACAGCGGCCCGCCGTCACGTGGCGGGTTTGAGCACTGCCGCCGGGACGTTCGTCGCCTTCGGGCTGGCGTCGTCGGCCCTCGCGCCGATTGCGCGCGGCGACATCATCGACCTTTTCGTCAGCTCCATCGACTTCGGCGACATGGCCAGCACCGGCGATGAGCTGTTAGACCAACTCGTCTACCTGCCGCTGTACACCGGCATGGAGGACTGGATTCACAGCCCGTTCGGCGAGCAGGTGGACGGCCTCGTCAACAGCCTGACGGGGCAGTTCCTGATCGGCAACGGCGCCCCGGGAACGGCCGCTCATCCGGATGGCGGTGCCGGTGGTCTGCTCTTCGGCGACGGCGGAAACGGCTACGGCTACAGCGGCGACGGCGGGAATGCCGGGTGGTTGATCGGCAACGGCGGCAACGCCGGCAGCCCTAGCGACGCCGGGTCCGGCATCAGCACCTTCGCAACGACAGCCGATCCAGCCCCTGTTAACGGCGCACCCGGCGAAGGCGGCAACGCCGCGTCGCTGTTCGGCAACGGCGGCAACGGCACCGACGGCCAGGCCGGTCAGTTCGGCGGCGACGGCGGCGCCGGTGGCGCCGGCGGCAACGGCGGGTTCTTCTTCGGCAACGGCGGCGACGGCGGTAACGGCGGCGACGGCGGTGCCGGCACAGCGACACATCCCGACGGCGGTGCCGGCGGCAACGGCGGCGCCGGCGGCAAGGGCGGGCTGTTCTTCGGCCGCGGCGGCGACGGCGGCGACGGCGGTCATGGTGCCGCCGGCATTGCCGGCGGCACCGGCGGCGCGGGCCAGGACGGCGGTGCCGGCGGCACCGGCGGCGCCGGCGGCAACGGCGGTGCCGGCGGCAACGGCGGATTCTTCTTCGGCGCCGCAGGCGCCGGCGGCACCGGCGGCGTCGGCGGCGTCGGCGGCAACGGCGGTGCCGGCGGCAACGGCAGCGACGCCATCGTCGCCGGCGCGACAGGCGGTAACGGGGGCAACGGCGGCCAGGGCGGTCACGGCGGTGCCGGCGGCGCCGGCGGGGATGCCGGTCGAAGCGGCTTTTTGGTTCCCAAGAGCGCCAACGGCGACGGCGGCAACGGCGGCGCCGGCGGCAACAGTGCCGAGGGCGGCGACGGCGGCAACGGTGCCGGCGGCAGCGCCTCGCACCCCGACGGCGGCGACGGCGGCAACGGCGGCGATCTCGGGGAGTCCGGTGCCGGCGGTGCCGGGGGTGCCGCCGGCACCGGCGGCACCGGCGGCACCGCCGGTTTCGACGGCGCCGGGGGCCGGTCGATCCTCATCGGCGGGAACGGCGGCAACGGCGGCGACGGCTTCAGCACCACCGCCGCGGGCACCGCAGGCGGTAACGGGGGCGCCGGCGGTGAGGGCGGTGACTACGGCAACGGCGGCGACGGCGGCGCCGGCGGCGGCAGCACTGGCGATGACGGTGGCCGCGGCGGCGACGGCGGCACCGGCGGTTCGATCCACGGCGACGGTGGCAACGGCGGCAACGGCGGCAACGGCGCAACCGGCGGGGGCAATGGCGGCTCGGGCGGGCAGGCCGGGACGAGCGGCGACGGCGGGACCGGCGGCAACGGCGGCGACGCCACAGTGACGGGCAGCGGAGGGGCCGGCGGCAGCGGCGGCTCGGCCGTATCGACCGGTAACGGCGGGGGCGGCGGCAACGGCGGCGGCGGCACCGACGGTGACGGCGGCGCCGGCGGCGCCGGCGGGGGCGGCGGCACCAGTACCGGCTACGGCGGCGCCGGCGGGGGCGGCGGCAACGCCAG
>NZ_JBYCKY010000633.1:0-12699 GCF_057473605.1 Mycobacterium sp. TH-M82
GCGTCACAGCCGATCAGCCTACGGCGATTGACGCGGCTAGTTTACTATTTTTACTATGTTAGAGGTGATATGAACGTTGGACTGAGCCGGGAGCAGCTGGCGCTGGCAGACAGCGTACGCGAGGTGCTGCGCGCTGAATGCCCACCCGACGTCGCGCGCCAGGCGATGACGGATCCGGGCCGCTGGCGTGCGCTGTGGAAGACGGCCGTCGGTTTGGGCTGGACCGAGTTGGCGGCGCCGCCGGCCGACGGCTCGTTCGGGGTTACCGAGCTGGCGGTGGTCGCCGAAGCGTGCGGCGCCGCTATCGCCCCGATTCCCCTGACGGCCAGCGTCGGAATGGCCGCCGGCCTGCTGCGCGGTGGCGGGCTGGAGCCCAGCCAGGTCAGGGCCGACATCGCCGGCGGCACCGTCGCCGCCCTCGCGGTTCATTGCACCGGGCAGCGACTGCCGGGCGTGCCGATGACGCTGCGGTCGGGACGGCTGCACGGACGTGCGGTCGCGGTCGGCTGGGCGGCGCGCGCGGAGCTGATCGTGACGCTGGCCGACTCCGCCGACGGGGTGGTCGCCGCGGTGGCCGGCGGCGACGGCGTCGTCGTCCATCCGGTCGAGTGCGTCGACCCCGCACAGCCGGTGGCCGACCTCGAGATCGACACCGTCCCGATCGCTGCCATGCCCGTCGACGTCGAAACTGCGCTGGCGACACCGTTGGTCATCGCCGCTGCCGACCTGGTCGGGGTGGCCGGCGCGGTGTTGGACCGGTCCGTGCAGCACGCGAAGACCCGGTGCCAGTTCGGCCAGCCCATCGGCGCGTTCCAAGGGGTTAAACACGCCCTGGCCGACAACTACGTGTCGCTCGAGCGAGCCCGCAGCCTCACCTATGCGGCGGCGGCCGGCCTCGACGCTGTGAACGCCAGCCCGGCCTCCGTGTGGACCGCGGCCGCGCTGGCCAAGGCCGCCGCCGGCGAGGCGGCGGTCGGCTGCGCCCGGACCGCGGTGCAGGTGCACGGTGCGATCGCGCAGACCTGGGAGCACGACATCCACCTGTACCTGCGCCATGCCTGGCAGGCGGCGGCCGCGCTGGGTGACAGCCGCGCGCTGTATGACGCCGTGGGCCGCCGTTTCATCGGGGGTGAGGGGTGACCTGCCCTGGCGCGGAAGTGGTGGCCGAGTTCACCGCCTGGCTGAATGGATTTCTACCCAGCGACTACTACGGCGAGCGCTATCGGCAGTATCGCTGGGATATCGGGCTGCGGCGTGACTATCAGCGCGCCGCGTTCGATGCCGGCTGGCTCCAGCCGACCTGGCCGGGCGAGCACGGCGGCCGGTCGCTGGACGTGCGAACGGCGATGGAGATCCGGCTTGCGGCCGCGTTGCGGTCCGCGCCCAAGCTACCCAACATCGCCGGGCCCAATGTCGTCGCGCCCGCGCTCCGCCGCTTCGGCACGCCGCAGCAGATGGACCGGCTGCTGGTTCCGGTGCTCCGCGGCGACGAGTGGTGGGCGCTGGGCATGTCCGAGCCGGAAGCCGGGTCGGACTTCGCGGGCTTACGCACCCGCGCCGAGACGGACGGAAAGGTGTTCCGGATCAACGGCCGAAAGATCTGGACCACCCAAGCCCACCAGTCGCGGTGGTGCACACTGTACGTCCGCACCGATCCTGCCGCAGCCAAGCACCGCGGCATCTCCTGTCTGATCCTGGACCTGCGCTCACCCGGGGTGACCGTCAAACCCATTCGCATGGCGTCGAAGTCCGACGAGACGTTCTGCGAGATATTTCTCGATGACGTCGAGGTGCCAGCCACCAACCTGCTCGGCCCACTCGACGGCGGCTGGCAGGTCGCGCTGTCGTCACTGCAGCACGAACGGCAGATGATCTGGATCATGAACTGGGTCGAAATCAAACGCGGCCTCGCCTCGGTGCGCCGAGCCTTAAAGCTGCGGGGCGGTGAACCCGACGGCGACATCGTCGCTGACCTCGGCTCGCTGCTTGCCGACGCCGAGGCGGTGCGGGCAACCGGATACCGGGCGCTGGACGACGAACTGGCCGATCGGCCCAGCCCCGAAGCTGACATTCTGAAACTCCTCGGATCGACGACGTTGCAGCGGGTCTGGGAGTTGAGTGCGGTGGCGGCCGGAACCGGTTCGATCACCGACCCGGATCTGCTATTCGAGCGTCAGGACGCCCTTGCCGCCACCATCTACGGTGGGACATCGGAGATTCAACGCAACATCGTCGCCGAGCGGGTGCTCGGGCTGCCGAAGGGATGACGGGGATGGACTACGACCTCGGCGCGGATGCCGCAGACTTGCGGAAACACTTGCGGGCGTTGATTTCCACGCACATCCCGGCGGGCTTTTTGGGCGCGTGCACCGACAATCCGCGCGATCTTGCGACCACCCAGTCGTTCTGCAAGCTGCTGGCCTCCGAAGGGCTGCTCGCGCTGGCGTGGCCCACAGAACACGGCGGCGGTGGCGGCTCGGTCTGGCAGCAGACGGTGCTGCGGGAGGAGATGTGGGCTCATCACGAGCCCCGCGGCGCACAGTACATGGGTATCAACTGGGTGGGCCCGGCGGTGATGCGGTACGGCACGCCGGAGCAGAAGGACCGGCATCTATCGGCCATCGCCGGCGGGGAAGTGATTTGGTGCCAGGGTTTTTCCGAACCAGAGGCCGGAACCGATCTGGCATCGCTGCGGACCCGGGCGGTGCCCGACGGCGACGGCTGGCGGATCACCGGTCAGAAGGTCTGGACATCGTACGCGCAGATGGCGTCCTGGTGCGTGCTGGCGGCCTGCACCGATCCCGACGCGCCGAAGTCACAGCGGCTCACCCTGTTCCTCATACCGATGGATCGTCCCGGCCTCACCGTCCGGCCGATCCAGTCGATGCTGGGTCCGCACCACCTCAACGAGATGTTCCTCGACGATGTGCCGGCGCAGCCCGACGACGTGCTCGGTGAGGTCGGCAGCGGCTGGCAGGTGATGCGCGAGGCGCTGGCCTTCGAGCGAGTCGGGATCGCCCGGTATGCACGCTGCGAATCGCTGCTGCACCGGATACGCACCGAGCTGGGCGACGGCTGGGACGGCCTGGCCGAGTCGCTGCGCACCCGGTGGGCCCGCGCCCTCGTCGACCTGCGAGTGGCGCGGTTGTTGGCCTACCGCGCGGTGGCGCTGCTGGATGACCCGGCGGCGGGACCCGCGGCCAGCGCGGCCCGCATCGCGGCCACCACCTGTGACCAACAGGTCGCCGAGTTGCTGTTCGACGTGCTGGGACCTAGGGCATTGGACAGCGGCTTCTCCGCGCCGCTGCACGGGGCGATCGAGGACCACTGGCGCTACGCGCAAGCCGCCACCGTGGCATCCGGCACCATCGAGGTCCAGCGGATGCTGGTAGCACGCGAGGTGCTGGGAGGAGCGCCTCGATGAAAACCGCACTGCCGCAAGATATCGCCGACTTCGCAGCCGTCGCCGCAGACCGGCTCGCCCAGCTGGGCGGACCGCCGGCGGCGCTGCGGGCAGAAACCGACGACGAAGTCCGGGTCGCGGCCCGCAGCGCGCTGGCCGAGCTCGGCGCATTCGACCTCGACGTTCGATCCTACTCCGACGAACTGCTGGCCGCGGCCGTGCTGTGCCGGGCCGCCGGCGCCACCGCGCTGCCCTACCCGCTGATCGAGGAGCTGCTGGCGATCGGCGGTGCGCGGCTGAGCCTGGTGAACCCGGAAGCGCCACGCATCGACCACGGTGACCTGCCCGGCGAGTGGATCGCCGTCGACCTCGACGCGCGGTGCTACCGTCCGCGACTGTCGTCGCGAACGGCCGCGATGCTCGGGCCGTTCCTGGTGCCGGCCACCCTCGGCGAGCCGGACGGCACCGTGCCCGGGGCCGACGTCGACACCCACCTGGTGCTGGGGTCGTGGCGGATCCTCGGCGCCGTGCAACGACTGCTGCAGATCACCTGCGAGCACGTGCGCACCCGGGTTCAGTTCGGAAAGCCGCTGGCGGACTTTCAGGCCGTGCGGTTCACGGTCGCGGACGCGTCGGTGTCGGTGCGCGGGCTGGACGAGCTTGCCAAGTACACCGTCTGGCGGCTGGGATCGACACCGGCGCAGCTGCGTTCGGCGGATGCCCTGGTGCTGCGACTCAAGGCCGTCGACACCGCCCGACAGGTGCTGCGAGCGGCGCACCAACTGCTTGGCGCGCTGGGGTTCTGCGACGAATCCGACGTCAGCGTGCTCGACCGGCACACCCAGCCGCTGATCCGGCTGCCGGCCAGCGGCGAGGAACTGGCCCTGCGGCTGGCGCTCGCCATCCGCGACGACCGGTTGGAGACGCTGTTCACGAGGACGGCATGACCTGCGCCGACGACGATGCAGTGGGGGTACGCCCCCGCGTTCGGGAGGTGCCCCCACTCGCTTGCGGGGGACGCAGCGATGCTGTGGGGGCACCTCCCGAACGGGGGAGAGTGGCGCCTATGACCCCAGATGCCGGAATCCCGTTCGGAGCCCGGCTGCAAGACCTCGCCGCACAGCGGGGCGCCGAGGTCGCCGTCATCACCCTGGCACCCGATGGCGGCACCGATGCGCTGACGTTCGCCGAACTCGACGCGCGCGCCAACCAATGGGGACGCGCGTTGACGGCGGCCGGCGCCGTGGCGGGTTCGCTGATCGCGCTGGCGATCCCCAACTCGATGCACCTGGTGGTGGCGACACTGGGCTGCTGGAAGATCGGCGCGGTCCCGATCCCGATGCGCTGGGACCTGCCCGACTGGGAGCGCTGCCGGGTGCTCGCGGTGATAGACCCCGTCGTCACCCTTGACGAGTCCACCCGCGCGGCGCTGTGTTCCTGCGCCGCAAGTCAATCCGGCGATCCACTACCCAACGGCTCGGAAGTGGTCTCCCCCACCGCCAACGGCATCTGCAGCAGCGGCTCGACCGGTCTGCCCAAGGTGATCCTCAACCTCACGCCGGCGATCTGGACGCCGCAGCACAGTATGCCGTTTCTGGCCCACTGGGCACCGGTAGCGCTGCCGCAGACGGTTTTGGTGCCCGGGCCGATGTATCACACCAACGGCTTCGCCACCCTGACCAGCCTGTTGGGGGGCGACCGGCTGGTGGTGCTGGAAAGGTTCGACGCGGCAATGGTTGTCGACGCGATCGAGGAATATCGGGTCACCAATTTCACCGCCACCCCGACCATGTTGGCGCGGATCGCGGCGCTACCGAAGATCCGGCAGCGCGACTTCTCCAGCGTGGTGTGGATTCTGCAGGGCGCGGCGGTGATGCCGCCGGAACTGCTGCGCACCTGGTTCGAGCTGCTGTCGCCCGAGCAGGTGGTGATGGCCTACGGCATGACCGAGAATCTCGGCCTGACCGCGCTGCGCGGCGACGAGTGGCTGACCCATCCGGGCAGCGTCGGCCGCGGGTTCCGGGACACCGAGATCCGGATCCTGGGCCCGCACGGGACACCGCTGGGGCCGGGCCAGCTGGGCGAGATCTACCTGCGCGCACCGATGCGGACCGGCTACCGCTACCTCGGTGCGGCGCCGCCGCTGCCGTGCACCCCGGACGGGTTCCAGTCCGCCGGCGACATCGGCCGCCTCGACGCCGACGGCTACCTTTACGTCGCCGACCGCCGTTGCGACATGATCATCACCGGCGGCGCCAACGTCTTCCCGGCGGAGGTGGAATGCGCCCTGGCCGACCACGAGTCGATCGCCGACGTCGTCGTCATCGGCCTGGTCGACGCGCAGTGGGGGCGGCGGGTGCACGCAGTGGTCCAACGCCGCGACCCGGCACTGACCGAGCAGCAGGTGATCGCCTACGCCAAGGGCCGACTCGCCCCGTACAAGGTGCCCAAGACCGTCGAGTTCGTCGACGCGATCCCGCGCACCGCCGCGACCAAGGTCAACCGCTCGGCGATGGTCGAGGCCCGCGGCGGGTGAGGTGACTAGGTACAACTTGGAACCACGACAATCGCCGACACCGTCCGCACCGCATTGCGTGAAGCCGCCCCCCTCCGCGCCCGCAGCCGCCAGATCGACTGGCTACGCGCCGGAGGGCTAGCAGCCCCCTACGTGAGACCGTGTGGCGATAGTCGCCCAGTACCTCATCGACACCAGCGCCGCTGCCCGCATGAACATCGGCGCCGTCGCAGACCGCCTCACCGAGATTATCGACTCAGGCCTGGTCGCCACCACCGCGGTGCTCGACGCAGAAGCACCCTTCAGTGCCCGCAACCCACGCAGACCACCGCATCACCGTCATCCACTACGACAGTGACTTCGAAACCGCCGCAACAGTGATTGATCTCCAACACGAATGGGTCGCCCCGGGCGGCACGCTCTAAAGCGTCGAAACTCAAGATCACAACTAACCTTGGATTTTCTGATACAAACTTGAACATTTGATACGCTCGCTCTGATATCGCATACGAGTGAGGAGGACGGCGTGCACGCAGCGCTTCGCCCTTACGCGACCGTCGGTGTGGCCCTGGCCGGCGCGGCCGTGATCGCCATCGCCCCGGTGGCGCCACCTGCTCCCGGAACCCAGATACGCGCTGTCCAGCTCACCGGGGTGACCGCGGACTCGCCGCTGGGCGACGGCACCGCCTTCGTCATCGGCGGCAGCGGCACGCCGGTGCCGTCCCAGGCCTATGTGGACGCGGCTGACTCGCTGTACCTGGCGCCGCGCGGATTCACCGGCAACGCCGAGTCGTTCTTCACTCCCGAAGGGCTGCAGCCGGTCACCGGCGTGAAAACGCTGCCGTTCGACACGTCGGAGGCTCAGGGGCAACAGATTCTGGACGAGTCGATCCTGGCACAGATCGCCGGCGGGCACGTCAACGCCGAAAACCCCGTTGTGGTTTGGGGCTGGTCGCAGAGCTCGGTGATCTCGTCGCTGTTGATGCCGGAGCTGAAAGCGCAGGGCGTGCCCACCGGCGATGTCCACTTCGTGCTGGTCGGCAATGAAAGTTCGCCCAACGGGGGCGTGTTGGAAAGCTTCGACTTGCTGGTCAACGGCCAGCACCCGACCGTCCCGAGCCTGGGTATCACGTTCAGCGGCGCCATGCCGTCAGATCTCTACCCGACCGACAACTACGTGATCGAATACGACGGCTTCGCCGACTTTCCGAAGTACTCGACCAATCTGATATCGGACCTCAACGCGATCTTCGGCATCGTCTTCGCGCACAGCCAGTATCAGAATCTAACGCCGGAGCAGCTGCTGCCGCAGGCCGACGGCGGCGAGGCGATTCAACTTCCGACGTCGTCGGCAGACACACTGGCCAATTACTACATGATCCCGAACGCGGAGCTGCCGCTGCTGCAGCCGCTGCAGTCGATCCCGGTGATCGGCAAGCCGCTGTACGACCTGCTTGAGCCCGACACGCGCATCCTGGCGAATCTGGGCTACGGCAGCATCACCGACGGCTGGAACCAGGGCGACGCCGACGTACCGACCACGATCGCCGCGGGCTTCCCGCACGGCATCAGCGAAGCGGAGCTGTCGACCGCGTTGAGCAACGGCCTGCAGCAGGGCATCAGCGAAGCGATCAAGCAACTGCAGAACCCGGACAACGACGTAACATCCAGCGGATCGGGCCTCGACGTCGACCCGACGACCACGATCCCGTCGTTCACTGACATCGTCAACGATTTCAGTGGTGATCTCTCGAAGCTTTACTCAACGCTGCTTCCAGATGCGGACACCGCGAACGCGTTGCTCATCACCTTGCCGACCATCTTGGACGGCTACATCTTCGAGCAGGCCGCAGACGGCAACCTGATGGGTGGAATCGGTGTGGCGGTCGCCGCCGCGACAGCGCTGATCCCGTACGCCCTTGCCTACGGTGTGGTGTCACCGCTCGGCGTTGAGCTGGGCATGGGCTTTTGACCGGCGGCCGAGGTTAAGCCTAGGTTAAACCGTTGCAACGGCTACTGCGTTAGCGTCAGCGGCGCCAGCCGTTGAGCGGCCTGCTGCGCTCCGGTGCGTAGGCGCTGGTCCCACACGGCGAAGACGGTGTCGTCGGCTCCGATGGCGAGCACCGCCGCGTCGCAGCCATCCCACAACGCCGCAGCGATGTCGCTGCCGTCCTCCTGCACCAGAAGCTTGACAAACGCGCTGCTGTCCAAGTAAACGATCGCCACGGTCAGAGACCGGCCCTCGAGGTGCCCCGCTGGCCGTGAGCCGGCCTACCCGTCGCGGTCGACTCACCACGCCCTGTCGAGTCAGCTGCTCCAGCAGCGGCGCGGTGCCTGCGTGCGCGCCGCCAGGTCCAACTTCCATGGCCGAGCGTTGCCCAACAAGTCGTGTTACATGTAACATTCTCCTATGGCTGAAACACGACAACGAGTCCGTGAACATCGCGAGCGGTTACGCGCGCGGGGGCTCCGGCCCGTCCAGATATGGGTGCCTGACGTGCGGGCACCGGAATTTGTCGCGGAAGCGCACCGCCAGTCGGCCGCCATCGCGGCCAGCGAACATGAGGCAGATGACCAAGCGTTCGTCGATGCGATCTCCGTGGACTGGGCCACGGTCGAGGGCGAGTCCACCGAGTGAGGCGGGGCGATATCCACATCGCTGCCCGAGGTGCCTACTCCGGTAAGCCAGGACCTGTTGTCATCGTTCAAGACAGTCGGTTCGATGCCACGGCCTCGATCACCGTCTGTCCACTGACAGCCGAACCGGTCGACGCGCCGCTGACTCGAATCCCGGTACAGCCAACCAAAGTTACCGGAATTGAGCAGCCGAGCCACGTCATGGTCGACAAGATCACGACGATCCCGCGAGCAAATGTCCGCGATCATCTCGGCTGCCTCGCCGACGCCGATCTCATCCGCCTCAACCGCGCACTGCTGGTATTTCTCGGTCTTGCCGAATAACCCCGATCCGATGTGCTGACACAGCTCGCCGGCCCGCAACCGCGATCACTTCAGCCAGCAAGGCGAGTCCAAGTGAACCGAACCGCTTGCGCGCATCCGCCCGACCCGCTCGGTAGAGTTGGCGCTGTTCGTCACGCAAGCGCCGTCGTCAGAGAGGTCCGATAGTCCGGTGGACAGACGCGGGGTCGCAGAGCATCCGCGACCGGACCACGTCATCGCACACATCAGCGACACGCACCTCGTGAGCGGCGATGCCGACCTCTACGGCGACGTCGACGCAGACGCCCGGTTATGCGAGCTGCTTGAGCGGCTCGCGGGCTCGCAAACACGTCTCGACGCCTTGATTTTCACCGGTGACCTCGCCGACACCGGCCAGCCCGACGCTTACCGCAGGCTGCACGAACTGGTCGAACCGCTGGCCGCCCGTCTCGGCGCCGACGTGATCTGGGTGATGGGTAACCACGACAATCGAGCGGCGCTGCGTGAACACCTGTTACGCGAGACGCCGACGATGGCCCCGATCGATCGCGTACACGATATCGCCGGCTTGCGAGTGATCGTCTTGGACACCTCGGTTCCGGGCCACCACCATGGCGAGATCACGCCGGAGCAGTTGCAGTGGCTCGCCGCGCAGCTGGCCGAACCCGCGCCATTTGGCACCATCCTCGCAATGCACCACCCGCCGATTCCCAGCGTGCAGGATCTCGCCGTACTTGTGGAGTTGCGCGACCAAGCCCCTCTTGCCAGCGTGTTACGCGGCACCGACGTGCGCTGCATCCTCGCCGGGCACCTGCACTACTCCACCACAGGCACCGTCGCGGGCATTCCCGTCTCGGTGGCCTCGGCCAGTTGCTACACCCAAGATCTGTTGACCGCGGGTACCCGAGGTCGCGATGCTGCACAGGCCTTCAACCTGGTGCACTGCTACCCGGAAACGGTGATGCACACCGTCATTCCACTAGCTGCCGGGCCCACTGTGGGACAGTTCGTGCCGCCGCAGGCCGTGCGGCGCGAGCTGGCCGACGCAGGGGTAACCGTCCTGCCCGCCAGCCGTATCCCGCGCATCGCACAACCGCTTACGCGTACCCAGCTGGCTCACTCGTCGGCGACCACGCCTTCCCACGGCGCAGGCACCGGGAAGTAACTTTCCAGGAAGTGGCGGACCACGCGTGCCCGCTCCTCAGCACGCACCTCGGGGAAGCTGCCGTCGTTGAGACAGAAGAAGTCGACCTTGCGCTTCTTCAGCAGCTTAGGCAGTTTCGCCAGCCCAGAACGCAGAGTGGTGTCGACGTAGAGCACCTTCGCCGACTCGTTCTGCACCGCGCGTCCGGTCATCAACGCGTAGTAGTGGTACAGCGAATTGGTCACCGAGATGTCCGTGCTTGCCCGGAATCGGCTCGCCCGGGTGCGCGCGAAGTCTTGCCGGAACTCCTGCTCAAGTTCCAATAGCACGCTCTTGCTGAGCGGAGCAGCCGTGTGCTCGAGGTGGCGGGTGATAACCTTGCCGTACTTCGCCCACAAAAGCTGCCGGTTAACGCGTGCCGCGTTCTCGAAGCCGCTGCGTTCAGAGTTGTTGGCCCCCAAGCCGATCCGTGTGCTCGCTTCGATGAACTTGGTCACCCCTCCCGACGAGAAAAACATGGTCGGCGAGAGGGGCCGTCCGAAGAACATGTCGTCGTTGGAGTACAGGAAATGCTCTGCGAGGCCAGGGATGTGGTGTAGCTGAGTCTCGACCGCGTGGCTGTTGTACACCGGTAGTGCGGACAGATCGTTGAAGTGATCTGCGGCGCGCACAATGGTGATTTTCGGGTGGGGAGCGAGCCACTCGGGTACCGGCGAGTCGGTCGCGATGAAGATCCGCCGCACCCATGGCGCGAAGGCGTGCACCGAGCGCAGAGCGTACTTCAGCTCGTCGATCTGGCGTATCCGGGCATCGGCGTCATCTCCTTCGCCAACAATGTGATCCGCCATCACCGCTGCGCGGCGCGCACGGAAGCCTGGGTCGTCGCCGTCGACCCAAGAGAACACCATGTCGATGTCAAACGTGACGTCGCCGGCGTGCGGAGCGAACATACCCGCGATCGTCGGCCATGTGTGGCCGTGCAATTCGACCGTAGTGTAGACAATATCGCTGCACGGCAATATCTTACGAGTCAACGAGTTCTCGATCGGGCAGATGAACCGCTCTCCGTCGAACACCCAGAACTGCAACTCCACCCCGGCGGATGCGCCATACCGCATGCCGGAACGCGGACACTCACGCCGACGAAAAACCCGCAGCAGCCGCGGGTCCGGATCTGCCGACAGCAGTCCGTCACCGAGGTAAACCGAGCGGCGCCCATTACCGTCGAGGGTCTTGGCGCGCAGCGGCGCTTCCAGGCACGCGGCCATCAGGACCTCGCCGACTCGGGCACGCAGGCTGATATCCACGACTAGAGCCGGTCGACCGTCTGCGCCACGGATGAGCAGGAAGGGGATCCCCGCCGTCTCCAGCTCTGCGCGGACGAACAGCAGGTCCGCCACCATTGCCTCGTACGGAGTCAGGCGCAGCCCATGGGCTGAGCCGACAACTGCAACATCGATGGTCATGGAAACACCTGCCTTCCGCACCCGGTATTCGGTCAAAACGCACCAAAGAGGGATTCCGCGGAGCGGCCGAGCAACGACGGTGCCCTCACACGTTGAGCTTTGGCACTGGACGACGTATCCCCGCCGAAGCGGTGAAGCCACTTGGGATCACCCCTTAAGCCGGGGAGATCTGTCCTGATCTTGGGCGTCTCTCGACGTCGTCAGATCAGTGGCCTGTGTCCGTTCAGGAGCCTCGCCTAACGAGGTGCTTCCGCACGGTAGCATCGATTCACACTTCCGGCAATGCCGCAACCCCAAGTGACAGACATGGCCAAGGTCACATTGTTCGGTCGTTTTGGCGTCGGCCGCTGGCGAAACGGTCTGGTGGAAGCGGCTATTCAGTCGTGCCAGTGCTCACCGTGTGCCTTAGCCGCTGTGGACACCTTCATCACCAGACGGTGCTCGCGGTAGCGGACGGGGACGAAGTGGTAATGCTCGTAAAACAACTGGGCTTCGTCGTCTATCGCATCAACGACGATGAGCCGTCCTCGGCCGATCTCCGACGCGGCGACGGCTTTCCCAAGTGCATCCAGGAGCAGTTGCTCGCCGAACCCCTGGCCATGCAGCGCTGCGTCGATTGCCAGACGCGCGATCAAATATCCGGGTATGCGCAAATAGCCCCCAGCCATCGACCCCGGCACGCCGTCGTCGTTTCGCACGACTTCGTGGGACAGATGGCGAAATAGGCGCAGACCTTCGGTTCCCCGCGCGGAGTCCACGCCGGTTGTCTGCGATCCGCCATTCTGATCCGCGCCATCCCGCACAGCGCGGTAACCTCATTCTCACGGCGTTATCTGCAGCGCACCGACGGGAGGCGGGATGTCCACGGCCGACACCGACGACGACACGGCCGAACCGACGACCCGCGCCGCGCGCTTTATCAGAACGGCGATCGTCATACTGGAGGAAACCGGGCGCACCGACTTCACCGTGCAAGAGGTCGTCGGCCGCTCCAAGACCTCGCTGCGGGCTTTCTACCAGCATTTTTCCAGCAAGGACGATCTGCTGTTGGCGCTGGTCGAAAAGACCATGGCCCAGTCGGCGCAGGCCTGGCGAACCGAGACCGCCACGCTGGACAGCAGCTCGGCGCTGAAACTGGTGATCGACCGCGTCAGCGCCCAGCCGGAGTCGAGCACCCAGGACAGCCTGAACCGGGCGCTGAGCCTGTACAACCAGCACCTGGCCGAGACCC
>NZ_JBYCKY010000634.1:0-2073 GCF_057473605.1 Mycobacterium sp. TH-M82
CGGTTGTTTGGCGCTGGCATCGTTGGCAGCGCATAAAAAAGGCCGTAGGATCGAAACCTACGGCCGTTTACCATCCCCCCAGGGTCATTGCACCGGGGGAGGTAGTTCGTGGCTTAGCGTTGAAGCTAGGGCCTAATACCAGCGTCCTACGAGGCGAGCATCATCGCTTTAACCGCGCGGTAGCGCCGGGCGTCGGCCCGGTAGGCGCGCTGCCGCTCACGTGACGTTTCCCGGTCGCACGCGCGGCACGCGCCGTTCGACGGGTACCGGTCGGCCGCTGACCGGATCGTGTGCCCGTGGACACAGTGGCTTGACCTTGACATGGTTGGTTCCTCTCCGGCGTCGCTGACGCCAGGACGTGTGCGGCCGCTGACCGCGTGGGTAAGTGCGGGCTGGCCGCAGACCAGTCCGTGGATTCTGAGTGTGTTCGCCGAAAAAAATCACCACCAGAGCGATAGCTCCGGTGGCACGGCGTCGGCGGGCTATGCCCGCCTAGCTGGGTCTTGACCTGTCTCATCCTTATATGGGCAAGATTTGCGTAGAAAATCTCGGTGGCATCGCAGACGGGTATGTCTCCCCGGGGTGGTCCTTCAATTGAATATGGGCATGAGCGCGCGGTTTGCTTCGTGCTCTGGCAGCCACCTGTGACGAACCTCACGACGGGTAGGCCCCTCGATCCCGGGACCGTCCCTCTTATTAGTAGGTGTGAATTTCTAAATTCCTCACACCGTATGCCCCCGTTTGTGACGGACCTCACGTCCGGGAACGTGCTCCCTACCCGCTCTCCCCCCTACACCCTTTAGTTAAAGAAGGGGAACATATCGACTGGTCACTTCGGCGTGTCGCCCTTACCGGGTATCGGCCTCGGAAACGTGATATCCAACCGGATTCTAATCCAGTCACCACACGTCAAGCACCGGATGCCAAGCGACTGCCCGGCGAGAGACCCGACCCTGCTTGACAGCAACGCCTCTGGAACGATGCTGAATCCCGCCCGTTCCTCATCTAGGAAGAACTCGGAGCTGCGAGCTGCCGCCCGCTTCTGATTACGCTCCCGCTCCCGCAACCGCCGCATCCGCCCGCGCGCTTTGTCGTCATGCGCTCGCACTCTCTTCGCCCGGCACTCCGCGCACGTCTTAGGCCAGCGACCCACGTGTGTAAACCCGTGCTTGTAGTGGCTCACGTCGCGGTGGACAGTCATAATCCGCTGGCACGTCTGGCAGCGGCCAACGTAGAACCGGTCACAACCGATCTGCACGAGATGCCCGTAGGTGGTGTCCCACGACTTAAACGCCTCACGGTTCTCAGACCGCCACTGCTCGATGTTGGCCGCTGACCGCTGTTTCTCGCCCTCCCACAGCAGCGCACGCATAGCAATTACGGACGGGCTTGGCCCGCGCCGAACTCTCGGGTAGCCGGGCGCGTCTATATCCCTCATCGCGTCAGCTCCGCTTCCAGTTCGACCAGCGGGCTCGGGCCGTAAGCGGCCAGCCCGTCCCGAAGCAACACCCTGCTCATCCACCAGGACGACTCGACGAGAGAACCGTCCCGCAAGTTGAACTCGCGCCGGTCCGCCAGCACCAGCCGGCGCCGCTCGATGTAGTCGACAACCGGCCGGTACGCGAGGCTGCCGTCGTGGGCGATCAACGGTGATCTGGTCACGACCATCATGTCGCCGTGCGCTATAGCTCTCACCAGCCCACCGTGCTGGTAGGCGAAGTCCGCGCCGTAGCTGGTGAGCGCGTCGGCCACCGAGCAGCGATCGTCCTCGGCTTGGTTGGCCCGTGTGGTGCTCATCGGTTGACATCCTCCGCCGTTGCGAAGATGCCTGCCAGCTCGTCGCGGGTATTCAGGTAATCCTCATACCCATTCGCCAGCTCGGCTGGCGATGCGTAGTAGTCGGCATACCGGCTAGCCCAAGCCTCGTAATCGCTCATCTCTGGTCCTCTCACCGTTTGTAACCGTGATTGCCACGGATACCAGCTACCCATGCTCGGCTCGCCCGACCAGCCGATGCTGGAGGCCTACACCGCCTTGGGGGCGCTGGCCACCGCCACCGAGCGGGTGCAACTG
>NZ_JBYCKY010000635.1:0-3088 GCF_057473605.1 Mycobacterium sp. TH-M82
ATCCGGCGGTGACCGGCAAGCCGGCCGGCGACGACCTGCGCTCGGGCAAGCGCACCGTGCTGATCGCCGAGGCGGTGGAGTTGGCCGACAACTCGGATCCGCTGGCAGCCAAGCGGTTACGCGCCTCGATCGGCACCGCCCTGACCAACGCCCAGATCAGTGAACTATGCGATGTGATCAAGGCCGTGGGCGCGCTGGCCGCGGTCGAGGACCGTATCAACATGCTCACCCGCCGTGCCCTGGCCGCGTTGACCGCCGCGCCCATCGACGAATCGGCCAAGGCCGGACTATCCGACCTGGCCCGGCTGGTCGCCAACCGGTCTGCCTGAACGCCGATGGCCACACCGACAGCACCGACAGCCAGCCGAGGCGCCGGCCTCGCTCGGCGCTTGTCGCGGCTGCAGCGGTTCGCCACCAGCCGGGAGTCCGGGCCGGCCTGGTTGGGCTGCCTGGGCGCGATGCTGATCACCGCGGGCGGGTTGGGGGCGGGCAGCACCCGGGTGCACGACCCGTTGCTGGAGTCGATGCACCTGTCCTGGCTGCGTTTCGGTCATGGGCTGGTGCTGTCCTCGATGTTTTTGTGGTCCGGTGTTGCGGTGATGCTGATGGCATGGTTGGGGCTGGGACGACGCGTCATCGCCGGCAGCGCAACGGAATACAGCATGGTGGCCAGCACCGGATTTTGGCTGGCGCCGTTGCTGTTGAGCGTGCCGGTGTTCAGCCGTGACACGTACTCCTATCTGGCCCAAGGTGCGCTGCTGCGCGACGGCCTCGACCCCTATCTGGTGGGCCCGGTGGAAAACCCGAACCCGTTGCTCGATGATGTGAGCCCCATCTGGTCGGCGACGACGGCCCCCTACGGCCCAGCCTTCATCCTGGTCGCCAAGTTGATCACGGTACTGACCGGCGACAATGTGGTGGTCGGAACCATGCTGTTGCGGTTGTGCATGCTGCCGGGCCTGGCACTGCTGATCTGGGCAGCACCGCGGGTGGCGCGCCATGTCGGCGGCGGGGACGCCGGCGGCCCGGCCGCGCTGTTCGTCTGTGTCCTCAACCCACTGGTGATCATCCACCTGATGGGCGGGGTGCACAACGAGATGCTGATGGTCGGTCTGATGATCGCCGGCATCGCACTGACTCTCGATCGTCACCCCATCGGTGGCGTCACGCTGGTGGCGGTCGCGGCGGCGGTCAAGGCCACCGCCGGAATTGCGCTGCCGTTTCTGATCTGGGTGTGGATGCGCCAGCTGCGAGACCGGCACGGATACCGGCGATTGTGGGCTTTCGCGGTGGCGGCCGCTGCGTCGGTGGTGATTGTGGTCGCGGTGTTCGCGGTGCTGTCGACGCTGGCCGGGGTGGGTCTGGGCTGGTTGACGGCGCTGCTGGCCGGCAACGTGAAGATCATCAACTGGCTGACCGTGCCGACCGCGGTCGCGAACCTGACCCACACCGTCGGAGGCGTGTTTTTCCCGGTCAACTTCTACGCGGTGCTGCACGTCACCCGGATCGCCGGCATCGTGCTCATCGCCGCGTCCCTGCCACCGCTGTGGTGGCGGTCCCGCCGCGACGATCACGCGGCGGTGAGCGGCATCGCGTGGGCCATGCTGATCGTGGTCCTGTTCGTGCCCGCCGCGCTGCCGTGGTATTACACCTGGCCGCTGGCGGCCGCCGCGCCCCTGGTGCGGTCGGCAACTGCGATCGCCACCATCGCCGCGTTCTCGACGTGGGTCATGGTGATCTTCCGACCGGACGGCGCGCACGGCATGTACTCGTGGATCCACGTCGGCATCGCGACGGCTTGCGCACTGCTCGCCTGGCGCACGCTGGACCGGGCGGCGCGCGCGCCGGCAGGCGAGACCGCCTCAATGAGCCTCGGTACGCCTCAACAAGCCATCAATAAGCCATAGCCTGTGCCCGGCGCACCACCTCCCGGGCCTGATGGGAATGCAGCGCATCGACCGGACGTGCGTTGCCGACCGCTTCGCGGGCCCCGTCGCGGCTGATGGTCAGCGACGGATCGGAGGTGAACAACCACCGCACGATGTCGGTGTCGCCGTATCCGCCGTCGTACAGCACCGCCAGCAAGCCGGGCAGGCACTTGACCACCTCACCGGCGTCGGTGAAGAAAATCTGCGGCACCACCACCACGTCGCCGCGGCGCACCGCAACAAGATGGCCGTCGCGCAGCTGCTGATGCACGTTGGTCACCGGTACCCCGAGCAGCTGGGCCACCATCGGCAGGTCGTAAGTCGGCTCGTCGGGCGCCAGAACGTCGTCGCTGGCCGGAATGCTGCTCACGAAGCGAGTTTAGAAGCCCTGCGCCTCAATCCAAGGGCCCACCGGATGCGACTCTTTGCATGCCCGGCGCAATGAGCCTCAATCGCGGAGCATTTCGGCGATCAGGAACGCCAACTCCAGTGACTGCTGGGTGTTCAACCGCGGATCGCACGCAGTCTCGTAGCGTCCGGCCAGATCCGAGTCGGAGATGTCCTGCGCGCCACCGAGGCACTCGGTGACATCTTCGCCGGTGATCTCGACGTGGACACCGCCGGGATGGGTGCCCAACGCGCGGTGCACTTCGAAGAAGCCCTGCACCTCGTCGACGATACGGTCGAAGTGGCGGGTCTTATGGCCGGTGGACGCCTCGTGGGTGTTGCCGTGCATAGGGTCGCACTGCCAGACCACTCGGTGACCGGTGGCCTGGACCTTCTCGATGATCGGCGGAAGCAGGTCGCGCACCTTGCCGTTGCCCATTCGGCTCACCAGGGTCAGCCGGCCCGCCGTGTTGTGCGGGTCCAGCCGTTCGACGTATTCGACCGCCAGCTCCGGCGTGGTGGTGGGGCCGAGCTTGACCCCGATCGGGTTGGCGATCACCTCGGCGAACGCGACGTGCGCGCCGTCGAGTTGACGGGACCGCTCTCCGATCCACAGGTAGTGTGCCGACAGGTCGTAGAGCTGTGCCTCGCCATTTTCGTGCTGCGACAACCGCAACATGGCCCGCTCGTAGTCGAGCACCAGAGCCTCATGGCTGGCATAGATTTCGGCGGTCTCCAGCCCCCGGTCGGCCACCCCGCAGGCACTCATGAAC
>NZ_JBYCKY010000636.1:0-2679 GCF_057473605.1 Mycobacterium sp. TH-M82
GCAGAACCTCGAACGAGGCGGAGCCTTCGCGGAGGTACGGCGCGATCGCCGCTTCGTCGGAATCTTTGAGAATCAGGCTGACCCTTTTACTCATGGCACATACAATACACCGGATATCAGTGCATTAACACGCGCATTTAGAGATGCATATAGTGGCGCATAGTCGACCTGCAGAAGGGCTCGTTCGCGGTGTTACAACTAGTGCTCCGAGTACATAGAATAGCCTGGTAATTGCATGGTAGTTGATACCATATGCGTGTGAAGTTGTCGGAGTACGCGGCCCGGAATGGGATCCAATACCGTGCTGCCTGGAACCGGTACAAGGCGGGGAAGATCGAGGGCGCGCACCTGGACGACTCAGGGCATGTGGTGGTGCCCGACCCGCGGCACGCCCTGATCGGTAGAGCCGCGGTGTATGCCCGCGTGTCCACTCACAAGCAGCGTGACGATCTGGATCGTCAGGCGCAGCGGATGACCCGGTTCGCGAACGCGGCGGGGTTGTCGGTGGTGGCTGTTATCAAGGAAGTCGCTTCCGGGGTGAACGACGCCCGCCCGAAGCTGACGGCCTTGTTGAAGGAGGACTCGTGGGGCACGTTGGTGGTCGAGCACAAGGATCGGCTCTCGCGCGTTGGGTTCGGCTGGTTCGATGTTCTGCTGGGGTTACAAGGGCGGAGGGTCGTGGTGGCCGACGCCGCGACCGAGGACAAGTCCGATCTGCTCGACGATTTCGTGTCGATCATCTACAGCTTCGCTGCTCGCCTGTACGGGCTGCGGTCGGCGCGGCGCAGGACCGATGACGTGATCGCGGCGCTGGATATCGACCCGAAACTCGCGGCGGGACGGGCGTGATCAGATGATCGCTGCGCATCGCCACACCGTGGTCGCCAACCCGGGGAAGGTGGCGGCGCTGCGCGCGTTGTTTCCGCAGTTCCGTTCGGCGATGGGGCATTTGGCGGCGCGATCGCGCCGCGAACTGCTGGCGGGTCAGCAGCTTGTGGGGTGGCGGTCGATGCCCAACGAGCAGCTCTGGTTTGATACGCGGTTGTCGGCGCGGCAGTTGAAGTCCGCCCAGAACATGGTCCACGCCAACGTGTCGGGGTGGCTGGTGCGGCTGCAAGATCGGGTTCGAGAACTGGTCACCGGATCCACCATGCCCGACCATGACAACACGGTGCTGTACCGGATCAACGCCCGCAAAGCCTGGTGGGTGCCGGCCCTGGAATTGCCGTGGCGCATCGACGGGGATCGTCTGGTTCCCGTCGAACACAGCAGCCTCGCCATGACACCAGAGGTGGTATGGCGCGCGGTGGACCCGCGGCTGTTGACGTTGGCGCGCCGGCTGGCCAAACACGCCCAGCAGCAGATCCGGTTCCCGAACCTGTCGCGGGTGAACACCTTGACCCTGGACGGGATCGTGGCCAATGCCGCGGCGGCGCGCACGGCCACCCAACATGGACATGTGGACTATTGGGTGAAGGTCGCGACTGTGGTCCGCGGCAAACCCGTGCAGGTGCCGCTGATCTGCAACCCTCGGTTCACCCGTGAAATCGAGGGGGTACGCGGCCGGGGTGGGAAGCTGTGTTCGGCGATCCAGCTCCACCGCACCACCGGCGGTGTCGAGGTGTCGCTGATCACCGATCAGCCCGACACCGCGCCACGGACATCTGGGTCGGTGGTCGGAATCGATTTCGGGTTCTCTTCGGCACTGTTCGCCACCAGTGAGGGCCAACTGCTGGGCCGGGCGATGCTGGCCCGGCTGCGCGAGCTCGACGTGGTGACCGAACCGCTTGCCGCTGATCTGCAACGCCGCGGTGTCGCACTCAAGGCCGATCCGACCTACCGCAAACTGCAGCAGCGGATCGGTGATTTCGTGGCCAACGAGATCGGCCGGTTGCTTAACCGGCTGGCCGCCGATGATGTTCGTGAGTTGGTGGTCGAGCGGCTGGACTTCCGCGGTGGCGGGCTGTCGCGGCGGATGAATCGGCTGTGCACCCGCACCGGCCGGTGCGTCCTGAAGGCCCGGCTGCAACGACTGACCGAACGCCACGGCATCACCGTCACAGCGGTACCCGCACCGTATTCCAGCCAGCAATGCTCAGGCTGCGGCTACGTGCACAAGACCAACCGCAACAGCCAGGCACGGTTCGTGTGCGGGTTTTGCGGCAAAAAGCTTCACGCGGACGTGAACGCGTCCAGGACCGTGGCGTCGAGACGTTCTCGACCACTACCGCACGGCACTGGTCCACGCTCGCGGGAGAACACCCGCCGACTACTCGACAGCGACCACCGCCACCGGTGGAACCTGCCGACACCAGGCGCGGTCCACGGCATAACAGGTGCCCGTGGACGCAACCCCACAAAGGCTGCGTGACCTAAAACCATGAACTGCCATGGAATTAGGAACTGTCCAGCATCCCTTGGCTCGAAGCTTCGATCACAGCGACGGGTCGATCGGATTGTCGATGTCGCGCCGGAGCGTATCTGGGCTTACCTACGGAAGATTCTTGCGGCGCCGAAGGAGTTCGGCCGGGCCGGCGCTGGGTCGGGGCAGGGGGCGGAGCTCAGCCACCGGCGCACCGTCGCGAGTGACGACGATGCGTTCGCCGTGCTCGACGCGGCGCAGGACTGCCCCTCCGTTGTTCCGGAGATCGCGCACCATCACCGTGTCCATGCAATAAA
>NZ_JBYCKY010000637.1:0-3253 GCF_057473605.1 Mycobacterium sp. TH-M82
CAAAACTGCCCACCGTCGCCTGGATCAACCAACCAACCCCCGAAGCACTCATCAAATCCGCGTAAGAAACTGTCTCACCAGCCTTGACATGTTCCGCTGTGCTGAACCCAGCCCGGCGATCGTCGGTGACGATGGCGTCGGCTTTACCAATGATCGCGGCGTGGGCGACGTGGCCGTCATCGGGATCGTTGAGCCCGTAGCTGTACTCGCGGTCTTTGGGTGCGTGAACCTCTGAGCCCGGGAACGCCTGCTTCAGCTGATCGAAAAGGTGCTGACGGCGAACGGCGCTATCGGTGATCCTGCGCCTGTCGTGCAGGCCGGCGAGTACGTAGTCCAGCTCGAAGAGGATCCCAGACCCCCACAACGGCGCGTACGCCTCCTCAGTGGCCAGCTGCAACAGGAAGTCGCGCTGAAGGCTCGGCACAAGGGCACAGGTGTCGAGAACAGCGCGATACACGTGGGGAGTCTTTCAGACGCCGCGGACGGTCAATGCTTGCGTTTCGCCTCGGCGAGCAACCCGGCAACCTCGTCGGCGTCGGCATCCGCGAACTCTGCCGAGCTCTCGGCGAGGAACCGGTTGCGCCGGGTGTGAAGCTCCTCGCGGTAGGCAAGAACATCGGCAAGCCGCAGCTTGCGTCGGACCGCGCCGGGCACGTGCGCGTCTAATTCGCCGTCCTGGATGAGGCGAACCACCGTGGGGCGGCTGAGACCGAGGATCTCAGCGGCCTGTTGGGTGGAGATTTCCTGGTCGCGGGTCAGGATGCTGATCGACTGGCCGTGACTGAGTGCGTGGGCGACACGCTTGAGAACGTCGTATAGCTGTTCGGTCAGCTCGACACGATCGTGTTCACCCGCGCCGGACAGGAAGAAGGCAGGTTCAGGTGAGGTCCCGTGACGGGCCTCGTGCGCCTCGATGAAGCTGAGGACATCGGCAAGCCCATTGGCATCGGCCGGAAGCGGGTTAACAATCTCCGCGGAGGCGCTGCTCATGGGTCTCACTTCCTTTCATCTCATCTTCTGGGAACTGGGCCTAGCTTAGCGCAGTTGCGAAAGTTACGAAAGCGTGGTGGCGGCTTGGGCTGACCGCAGTCGGTCAAGAGAGGAAGTTATCCCTCGGGGTGGGACGTCCACAGTGCGCGGCGAAGCGGGTCAAGTACAGCCGGCCCACCTTTGTGCACCGCCGTCTGCAATTGATCGATGACAGCGCGTACCCGTTCAGGGTCCGCAGTAGCGTCAAGTCCAAATTCGTAAAGCTCCCACCGATATTTGTGATCTTCAAGCCGAAGAATTAGCTCGTTGATCGCGTTTTCTAAATCCACCTGTTCGGCGGCCAAGCTTGCGAAATCGCTGGGGCGCTGCCCCTCTGGTACGCGAGGCGGTAGTTCGAGAGTCATGGACCCAGATTATGTGGTTAGTGTCTCGCCGTGCGACGCCCCAACGACGGCTATTTTGATGCCTTCGGCGAGACCTTCACACGTCCGGCAGTAGCGCTGCTGCGAGCTGGGACGCAAACGCCGGTCCGTCATTCACCAGCGCGTAGCCGCCGGCCAGGCCTGCTTGGTTGCACAGCGTCCGCCGTCGGCGAACTTGGCGATAGTCCGTGACACCGGTTTCGCGGTCAACGCGCGGGACCAGACGCGTGGCTGTGCGCGGCAGCACTGAAGTGGGGAAGCGGCTGGATGAGTCGCTGTACACGGCCTGGCTGCGCGACCACCGTCGCACGATCCGGCGCGCAGCGAGGTACGCATCCTGGGCCACCTCCACGATGGCAATGGCCTTCTTGAGTCCGTACACGCCCCAGAACCGACCGGGTCCGCGTCCGGGTTGCCGCCACAGTTCGGGAACGATGTGCTGATATTCCTTGTCGCCGTGCAGGTTCGGCGATGAGTGCTTGGTGAAGTAAATGGCCAACCGCTTGGGGTCGCAGGCCTTCAGCCCGTTCCGCACGTCGACGGCAGTCCCGGCGAGCCGATGCCTCGCCTTCTGCTCGGGGTCGGGGTGGTTGACGATCTGCGCCCAGGTCTCGGACAGCCATTGAGCGAAGCCTCGCCCCGAGCGCCCCGGTGAGTTCGGCGGCGCCATCCACAGGTGAATGTGCGGAGCGCCGCGCCGCTGGAACTCGAGCTTCCAGATGTAGCGTGCAGGTTCGCCGTACTCACGTTGAAAGCGTTTGCGCCACAACACCATGTGGCGCTTCACGCTCGCGCCATCGGGTGCGACGACTTCCCAGTCGCCGGGGTACGTGAGGGTGACCATGGCGGGGACGCGGCCAGACTCCACCAGTGGGCTGTAGTCGAGTTCGGCGAAGGTGCGGCACATCGACGACCGTGACTTTCGGGACCACTCTGTGATGACAGCGCCAGTGCCAGGCTGCTCGCTTGCCGTAAGACTCCGTCGGATCGAAGACCCGACGGCCCGATCACCGTGCCCGGCATCGCCGTCGAGGTCTCTTCTGACATGGAACGCCGCGTCGTCAACGTCACGTTGGTGATGAGCAACGCCCCGTTCGGCGGTCTTCTCGACGCGAACGGGATTGGTCCAACTCAGTCGCACCACGCCAGGACCAACAGTGATGCGAAAGCATCCCGATTCAGGCTCGGCCCCGCGACGGTCAGGACCAGACGCCCACGGCGCTGCCGGTTCGAACAATGCCGCGGCCGCGGCGACCATCTCGGGACTCGGGAACCGCAGCGACAGTGCATCGACGGCCCGCAGCTCGCTCGTCGAGATCCCGTCGCGAACCGACTCGCGGACATTTTCGGCACATATAACAAGCCCGCCGGCCGCGGCCGGGTTGAGACTAGGTGCCTCGGTCGACGTCCGGCCGACCACTGTCGCTCTCGCGCCCTGCGGCCTGGCGGCCTGGGGCGCTCGCGACCTCCCGTCAACCGGGGCACCGGCAGAACTCTGCTGAAGGGCGGGATGTTGTGATGCCGATGTCGAGCCCTGCGTCGAGGGTGTCGATCCGGTGGCTGATGATGCGATGCTGGGCATCGGGGTGTCTGCTCCCCGGAACCTCCGAGGCCGCCCACAAAGCAGGCGGCAGCGAGGAAGCTCCTGGACGGGAGTGCAAACGCCGTGTCCGGTTTATGTCCGTTCGTCGGACAGACTGAATACGTCAGCGCAGCTCAATGCGGCGCATATGACGCATAGACTCAGATAAACCGCAGGTCAGTGGCTATCTCGTCCGCCTGAAAAGCGGAAGGTCGCCGGTTCGATCCCGGCCCTGGCCACCATGGTGTTTATGCAGGTG
>NZ_JBYCKY010000638.1:0-7525 GCF_057473605.1 Mycobacterium sp. TH-M82
TGGCCCGCGCCGAAGCGATCGGGTCGGGCTGCTCGGGCCGGGCCGGCCGGGAAGCGGGCACGCCTTTTCTTATCACTTTTCGGTGTGAATAACCGGACCCCGTGAACTCCAGCCCCATTGCCGTCGTGAATTGAAGTGTGGGGTCGAAACGAGTTGGGATCCGACGTCGGATACTCGTTATCGGCGCCGGTGTGGGCGGTATCTCCGTTGCGCGGGGACTACTGCGCGACGGACATGACGTCACCGTCTTCGAGCACCGGCCGGATGTGCAGGTGGGCGGCGGCGCCGTGACCGTCTGGTCCAATGGCGCGACGGTCCTGGGGCAGCTGGGCGTCGATATGAGCGGGGCTGGTCAACTGCTGTCCACCGTGCGGGTGGTGACATCGGCGGGTCTCCCGCTCGCGACTCTCGACGTGACCAAGGTCGCGGACCGGCTGGGCGCACCTGTTCGGATGGTCCCGCGCCGAGTGCTGCAGGAACGGCTGCTGGAGGGCTTTCCGGTCGAACGTATCCGCTGCAATTCCCGCGTCGTTGACGTGAGTACGCACGACGGAGTTCGGGTCGTGTTCGAGGACGGCACCTCGGCCGAAGGAGATCTGGTGATCGGCGCGGACGGCCTGCACTCAGTCGTCCGACATATCGTCGGCGCCCCACGGGCGGAGCCGACCGGCTGGTGCAGCTGGCAGGGACTGGTCACCCTCCCGGACGTCGTCGGTGACAAACACGTCGCGCTGGTCGTTATCGGCGCGAACGGAAACCTCGGCCTGTGGCCGGCTGGCGGCTCCGATCTGCAATGGTGGTTCGACCTGCCCTGGTCACCCGACTTCGTCCGGCCGGAATCGCCGATCGAGATGATCCGGTCGCATTTCACCGGTTGGTCCGACTCCGTCGATCGCGTCCTCGCTGCATTGACCGGCGACGATCTGGCCCGCTCGCCGTACCCGCATTTTCGCCACCCGATCCCACACCCGGGCCAAGGTGCCCTCACCCTGCTCGGCGATGCCGCACATACGATGCCGCCCACCCTGGCGCAGGGGACCAATCAGGCGCTGCTCGACACCATGGTGTTGTGCAAGGCGCTGGCGAACCCCCGCAACGGCGCCAACGGCGCCATCGGCGCCAGTAGTGATCTCTCGAACGCGCTGCGCTGGTATGAGAAGACCAGGCGACGCCGGGTCACGGCCGTGTCCCGGGCGGCGTCGGTGCAGGTGGCCCACGGCGAGTCGGTGCTGAGACCGGCGACGCTCATCCCCGACCGTCTGCACACCTGGGCACTGTCAATGTTTCTGCGGGCGACAAGTCACCACCGGATGTCCGCGGCGATTGGCCACGACCTGGCGGCCGCGACGGCCACCGCGTCTGGTCGACGGCCATGAGCACGCCAGGGTCAAGCCTGCAACCGGTGGACAACCCGGACGATCCCGTCCGCGTGCGAAGTGATTTCGACGCGCCGTCACGCTGGCTCTGGCTGGTGAAGTGGTGCGTGCTGGCGGTCCCGCACTACCCGATATTGATCCTTCTCTACCTGGTGTATCCGCTGCTGACCGTGGTTGCCGGCGTCGTCATCTTGTGTACCGGACGGTATCCGCGCCCCATCTTCGACTTCAACGTCGGGGTGCTGCGCTGGTCGTGGCGGGTCATGAATTACCGGTTTCCGATGAACAGCACCGACAAGTACCCCCCGTTCACGCTCGCGTCTCGGTCCGACTACCCGGGCGATCTCGAGGTCGACTACCCGGAACGGCTCACCAACTGGGCCGTGCTGGTGAAGTGGTGGCTGTTGGCGATCCCTCAGATACTTCTTTGCTGGGCGATGGAGCCGCTGCTGCAGGTGCTGTGCGTTGTCGCCGCGCTGTGGCTGTTGTTCACCGGGACGATCCCGCCGGGCATGTTCGACCTCCTCATGGGCATGGTTCGATGGCGCTATCGGGTGGCCGCGTATGTCTCGTTGATGCGCGACGAATATCCGCCGTTCCGGCTTGACCTGGGTGGCCGATGACGCGCCGCAATCCGTTGTTCCCCTATGTCTACCGACTCGGCATGCCGATCTTCGACCGGCTGTTCTATCGCCGGTATCGGCGCGCGGCGATGAGCAATGCCACCGGCCGGCTGCTGATGGTCGGTCTTGGCCCGGGAACCGACCTGTTGTTTCTTCCGGCGGCCGTCACGTCGGTCGCCGCGGTGGAGCCGCAGGCGGCGATGCGGCGGATGGCGTCGGCTCTGGCTCACCGCCACGGCATCGCCATCGACATCGTCGATGGTATCGGCGAGTCGATTCCGTTCCCGAACAACAGTTTCGACTCGGTGCACGTCGGTCTGGTGTTGTGCTCGGTGGATGATGTGGCCGCTACCCTCGGCGAAATCCGGCGGGTACTCGTCCCCGGAGGCAGGTTGGTCGTCCTTGAGCACGTCCGCGGGGACGGCGCGATGGGCCGGTTCCAGGACCTGATCGCCGGGCCGTGGTCGTGGTTGGCGTCCGGTTGCCGGCCGAACCGCCGGACCATCGACGCCGTCGCCGCAGCTGGATTCGATACCGGGGGGCTCCGCCGCATCCGCCGAACCCCGGTGCCGCCCCCATGCTCACCTCATCTGCAAGGATTCGCCACCGTCGTCGAGCGCGGTGCATGAGATCTTTCGAATGATCTGTTCACTGTTTGTACACCTCTTGTTGGGCTTCCGTTTGCGTTGTGATCGTGTACCTAACTATCGAACGCACGCCAGATTGGAGTTGCGATGAATCACAGGCAATCACGTCGTGGTCTGACGCTCCTCGGCATTGCCGGCGCATTCCTGGCCGCCGGGGTCATCCCCCTAGCCACCAGCCCCGTAACCCACGCCGACGGTGATGACGGCTCGCCAGGCGCCGACACGGACTTCATCAGCCATACCGACAATTTCGGCCTGTTCACCGACACGTCCGCTGCCGACCCTGATGACAGCGAGTTCGTCGCGAACGTCATCCAAGGTCCGATGTTCCATGGAAGTCCGCTATTCACCGATGTTTTGACGTCTGGGGCTGACCCATCGGACAGCCTGGGGTTCGGGGACACGGGCGTTGGGACGGCCGGGGAAACGGTAAACACGTTCATCGTCCCGTCCGACCCGGCCCTCGACGGCACGTTCACCCTGCCGTTCACGGATCCTCTCGCCGAGTTGTTTACTTTGCTTGTCCAACTGGGACTCTGACGGCTCCGGTCCGCGGGGCTACTCGACGCCGATCACCTCGATGATGTCCGATCGCGCCGCGCAGGTGCAGCAACGTACTCTTACCCGCATTGCGAAGTTCCCGCGGATCCCAGGTATCAAGTGGCCGGCCAGGCTCGTCAGCGCATGGCGACCGCAGGCCCCGGCGCGACAGGCACGCCCAAAGGCGCCGCCCTGGGATACAACGAGCCAAAGATCCGATCGGTTCGACGGGCCACTGACCTCCCCACCGCGGCCAGCACCGCCCGGCTGGACGCGCGACCACCGACGGTGATCCGCACGCCACCGTCCGCGTAGTGGCGGGCCCGCACGTCGGCATCACCGAACACCTTCCGCCAGGATTGCCGGGCGGGCGGCAGATAGACGAAGTTGGCATGCGTTTCGGTGGTGTAGGCGCCCATCGCCCGCAGCTGGCGGCAGAGGTAAGCACGCTCGGCGGTAATACACTCAACACGCTGGCGCAACTGATCTTCGGCGTCATACGATGCCGCCACCGCCACCGCGCTGGTGATGTCCATAGCGAACGGCAGTTGCATCGTCCACAGCACCCTGGCCAACTCCGACGACCCGAAGCCGTAGCCGATCCGCAGACCAGCCAGGCCATAGGCCTTCGAGAACGTCCGCAGCACAATGACGTTCGGGAACCGCCGGACCAGATCAGGCCCATCGATACGGTGCTGTGCTGCGACGAACTCGATATAGGCCTCGTCGAGCAGCACAACGGTGCCCTCGGGCACCCGTTGCAAGAATCGCTCAACGTCGGCGGCCGGATCCAGGGTGCCGGTCGGGTTGTGAGGTCGGCACAACACCACTACGCGAGCGTGGGCCGCAGCCTCGGCCATCGCCGCCAGGTCGTGGCGGCCGTGCCGGTCGAGCGGAATGGCAACCGACTTCAGGTGGGCCATTCGGGCAACGATCGGGTAACCGTCGAACGTGGGGTAACTCAACACAATCCGGTGTCCGGGCCGCGTCAGCGCGTGCAGCACCTGCATCACCACCCCGGTTGCGCCGGCGCCCAGCACGACCTGCTCGTCGCGGACCCCGATGTGGCGGGCGACGATGGCTCGCAGTTTCTCGGGAAGGAATTCCGGATACCGGTTCGCGGCGTCGATCGATCGGATCAACGCCGAACGCACGGCCGGGAGCGGCGGGAACGGGCTCTCGTTGCGGGACAACGCAGCCGGGTCGACGGCCGCTGGCAGCGCCTGGAGGACTCGGGCCGTGACGGGACTTAGCACCACAGGTGACATCAGCCGCGTCCGCCCCAGCGCACCGCCGCCGCGCCTGCGAAGTCGCCGGCATGCGCAAAGGCCGCCATCAACACGATGTCGCCCGCCTTCGCTTGGCCGTCGGACATCGCGTGGTCGAGGTTGACCGGGATCCCGGCACCGAATAGGTTGCCGCACTCGTCAAAAGTGTCGAAGTGCCGTTCCTTCGGCAGCTCCAGCGCTTCACGCCAGTTGCGCAGGAAAACTCGGTTCGGCTGGTTGGTGACGAGCAGGTCGACGTCCTCGGGCTGCACCCCGATTCGGTCACACACCGCCAGCGCCACCTCGGGGACCTGGCGGTTGCCGCGGGCCAGCACCTTGGTGATCTTGCTTTCGGTGAAACCGATGTAGTATTCACCGGGTCCGGCTTGCCACCACTTACGCGACGGGTTCATGGCGAGCGTCATCTCACCGGCGTACTCGCCGTAGGTGCGACACTCGACGTCGAGGATGGGTGAGCGGTCGCAGAGCGTGACCAGGCCCACCGCCGCCCCGTCGCCGGGCACCGCCGACTGGGCCTTGCTCCGCACGCCGGGCTGGTCGAACACCTGGCCTGCCGCGTTCTGCGCGACGGCGATCAGCGCGCTGCGCCCTTCTCCGGATGTCAGCAGTTGACGGGCCACCTTCAGCGCCAGAACGAACGCCGCACAGCCCCCGTTGTGCAGGTCGAGCACCCAGCCGGGCCGCATCCCCAACCGGTGGGCGATGCCGCCGCCGGCACCGTAGAACGGCATGTCCGGCACCTGGGTGTGAGTGATCAGCACGTCGGTATCGGCGATGACGTCCTGGCCGTGCCGCTCGATGAGGCCGGCAGCGGCACGTTCGACCATGTCGATCGCGGTCTCGTCCGGCCCGACGTGATGGCGGAACTTCGGCGCCCGGAACATCAGGCTGTCCCGTAGTTCGTCGGACCCGGCGAATCGCACGTAATAGTCGGCGCCGATCGGTTCGCCAGGCAGGTAGCTGGAAACGTCGATCAGGCTTACGGCCGGTTTGCTCATGACGGATCTCATCTCATCCAGGCCGGGGTAATGGGCAACCCATTGCGGTTTCGGTATTCAGTGATTGCCTTGAGCGTGTTCAGTTCCAATAGGTGACCGGCGCCGAACATGTCCCAGAAATCGCCGACCCAGACCGGGCGCTGTGGTGGGGCAGTCTCCGGGTAGGGGTTGTCGTCGTAGAACGGGTGATGGCAATTCGTCCACAGCGCCACCGAACCCGGCTTGTCGAAGACCACCTGCGCGTCGAGCACCCGCATCAGGTAGATCATCCACAGATGCTTGCCCTGGTCCCACGCGCAGTGGTAGTCGACGGTCCGAGCCTGCGCGTTGGCCACGGTGCGGATGTAGATCCTGGTCTGGGAACCGGTCTCGGCACCGAGCCGGTCGTAGGCCAACCACAGGCCCGGCTCATCGGTGGGCGTGAAGCCGCGCAGGCTGTAGGTCCACTCCTCCAGGCTGCGGGTATCGGCCATGTACTCGAACAACTCATCGGGCGGACAGTCGATGTAGCTGTTGACGGTGCAGAATTCGCCGAACACCTGATCGTGCGGGTAGACCGACCGCATCATCTCCATGATGATCGGGGTGGTCTGCTCTCGTGGTGAGGTCTCGATCCGGACCACCCCGTCGATCGGATCGGCGCTACCGGTATGGGCGGTTATGTCGTCAAGCGCGGACAGTGACATGGACGTGGTCCTCCTTCAGCGGTGGAACGGGTGGTGTGGCAGTCAAAAACGGTGCGAACGGCGGGATCTCGTCGGCCGAGCATTCGACGCTGATGACCGACGGACCGCCGGCGTAGAACGCGATCTCCAACGCGGTTGACAGCTCATTGATCTCACTGACGTCCATCGCCACCAGCCCGGGGAACATCGCCGCCAGGCCTGCGCCCAAGGCACTCGGCCGGAACCGGTTGTAGCTGTACAAATCGCCGTAGAAGAGCTGCTCACGGGTCACGCACATAGCGTGCGCGTTGTTGTTGAACAGCACGAACGTGATGGGGAGCCGGTACTGTAGCGCGGTGTGGATCTCCATGCCGTGCATGAAGAATGCACCGTCTCCGGCCACCACGATGGTTCGCCGGCCGCGCCCGAACGCCATCCCGATGCCGGCACCGAAGCTGTAGCCCATCCCGCCCATGCCCAGCGCGACGACGAACCGGCCATCGCGGCGAACCGGCAGGTGATGTATCGCCGCCGCACCGGTGTTGCCGGCGTCGACGACGATGTCGACCCCGGCGGGCAGCACGGTGTCCAGCACCGCCATCGCGTCGCGGTACCGCACGCCGGGGCCGGTGTGGCGCCGAGGCTGAAGTTCGGTCCGCGATACCCGATCGGACACCCGCGGGCCGGTCGGCCGTCCACACCCTGACAGCATGCGGGTGAGCGCGGCCAGCGATGCTCGGAGGTTCTCTGTGTGCACGTGGGTGCACGGCAGGTACGGCGGCGCCGAGCCGATCGAGATGGTTCGAACGGCATCCAGCGCATCGTCGAGACCGGTGCGGGCGATCGCCGACAGCCGGGTACCGACCAGCAGGCACAGTGCGCTCGCCGCTACCGCGTCGGCGACGCCGGGATGGCCCATCACGCCGGTGACACCCAGTGCCGACGATGAACCGAAACCCGGTGTGCCACTGATGTCTTTGGCATCAGGCGCACACGCCACCTCTGCGCGCAGCAGCGAGCGCAGGTCTTCGAGCTCGGCGCGGGCATCATCGCGAGCGACCTGCTCACCGGCGATGATGGTGACCGGTCCGGTGGCCCGGCACAATGCTCGAACGATCGGGCGCGGGTCGCCGATCCGCGGCGGGGCCGACACTCGGTGACCGTTGTAGTGACCGTTGACGCCGACACCCGCTTGCTGAACGTCCTTGGGCAACAACAACACCGCTGGGCCTCCAACGCGTGCCGCGGCAATGGCGCGGGGTAGCACTGTCGCAATGTCGCCGGGAATGAGCACCCGCCGGCAGAACACCGAGACCGCAGAGAACAGCGCCTCGGCATCCAGCGAGCCGTTGCGGCCACTGGTGTCCTGAAAGCTGCCCCGCCCATC
>NZ_JBYCKY010000639.1:0-2010 GCF_057473605.1 Mycobacterium sp. TH-M82
TCCCTGGCCGTGGACCGGGACCGAGACGCAACCGGAGACGAAGTCGTATCCGTACCGGTCCGCGTAGGCCAGGATGCCGGCCCACATCAGCAGCACCACCGCGCCGTTGCGGTGGCCCGGCCGCACTACCGCGCGACCCATCTCGACCAGCCACGGCCGCAGCGGGTCCAGCGGGGTGATGTCGAACTCACCGGCGCTGTAGAGCCCTCCGGCGGCGATCGCAGCGGTCGGGGGCAGCATCCGGTAGCAGCCGACCAGGACACCGGAGGCGTCGTCACGCACCAGCAGGTGGTCGCAGTATTGGTCGAATCGGTCGGCATCCAGTCCGGTGGAGCCGCCGCAGCCGCCGGCAGATCCGGACAAGACGAAGCCCGGCTCGGTGCTGAACACGTCGTGACGCAGCCGCTGCGCGGCCTCGACCAGGGCGGGGTCCGTGGTCACCAGCAGCGAGTACCGCGGGGTGTCGGTCGATGGGCGGGAAGAGGAGGCTGGGTCGGCGGCGATCAGGACGGATGCAGTGCTCACAGTCAGCACGGTTCCCTACCCGTGGGACGCTGGGGCAATCACCGCGTAACGCGTCGATGTACGCTCGGTGACGAGTTGTGGGGGACGCGGACGCCCCCGGCACGCCAGAAGTGGGTGCCTTCGCTGGGAAGCCTTAACCCTTGCGGGCTTTGGCCGCCTCGGTCAGCTGTGGGGCGACCTTGAAAAGATCACCGACGATGCCGTAGTCGGCGATCTCGAAGATCGGCGCCTCCTCGTCCTTGTTGACCACCACGATGGTCTTGGACGTCTGCATGCCGGCGCGGTGCTGGATCGCCCCGGAGATGCCCAGCGCGATGTAGAGCTGCGGCGACACGGTCTTGCCGGTCTGGCCGATCTGGAACTGCCCTGGGTAATACCCGGAGTCCACGGCCGCGCGCGACGCGCCGACCGCGCCACCCAGCGCGTCGGCCAGCTCCTCGACGACGCGGAAGTTCTCCGCACTGCCGACTCCACGGCCGCCAGCCACCACGATGGCGGCCTCGGTGAGCTCCGGGCGCTCGCTGGCGGCCGCGGGCTCGCGCGCGGTGATCTTGGTGGCGTTCTCCGCCGGTGCCGGCACTTCGACGGTGACCTGCTCGCCGGCGCCGTCCGCCGGCTGGGGCTCGATCGATCCTCCCCGCACGGTGATCACCGGGGCGTCCCCGGTGGCCTGGGCCGCCACGGTGAACTCCCCACCGAAGACCGAGTACACGACCTTCCCGCCCTCCTTGACGTCGATGACGCCGACCAGCAGGCCGGACCCGATCCGGGCCGCCAGCCGGGCACCGATCTCGTTGCCGTCGACCGTGGCGGCCAACAGCACCCCCGCCGGGGTGGTCGATGCTGTGAGCGCGGCCAGCACGTCGACCACCGGGGTGACCGGGTAGGCGGCCACCGTGTCGGACTCGGCGATGTAGATCTTGGCGGCTCCGGCGGCCTTCAGCCCGTCGATCAGCGGCGCGGCGGTGCCCGGCGCACCGACCACGACCGCGGCCGGCTCGCCCAACACACGGGCTGCGGTGATCAATTCGGAGCTGGCCTTTCTCAGCTCCCCGTCGGCGTGCTCGGCGAGCACCAGTACTTCAGCCATGTCGTCTCTTCCCTGTGGTCTGGTGTCGCTAGATGATTTTCTGGGCAACGAGATATTCGGCGATCTTGGTACCGCCGTCGCCTTCGTCGGTGACCTTCTCGCCAGCGGTCTTGGGCGGCTTCGGGGTCGACGCGGTCACCGTCGAACCGGCGTTGGCCAGACCGACCTCGTCGGCCTCCACCCCGATCTCGGCCAGGGACAGCACGGTGACTTCCTTCTTCTTGGCGGCCATGATGCCCTTGAACGACGGGAAGCGGCCCTCGGGGGTCTTCTCGTTGACGCTCACCACCGCCGGCAGCGTCGCCTCCAGCGTGAACACCCCGTCGGGGGTCTCCCGGTCGGCGGTGACCCTGTCGCCGTCGACCGTCAGATTGCGCACGTAGGTAAGCATCGGC
>NZ_JBYCKY010000640.1:0-2042 GCF_057473605.1 Mycobacterium sp. TH-M82
CAGAACCTCACGGATCTGGGCGAGTGTGAGCCCCGCGGCCTTGCCTCGGTGGATGAAGTCGATCCTGGTGACGGTGTCGGGCGAATAGTCCCGGTAACCCGCGGACGTGCGGTCGGCGTCGGGGAGCAAACCCCGCTCCTCGTAGAAGCGCAGGGTCGTGGTGGTGGTGCCGACAGCGTCGGCCAACTCTCCGATCCGCACCGTCCCTACCTCTCGTTTGATTCGCGACTTGACCTTCATCTTTACTGGAAGGTTCATTCTGGCGCTGACGAACGGATTCTTCAAGCGATTCAGGAGAGACAAATGCGACAGATTGTGCGCATCATGACTGACAAGGTTGGCGTTGTCGGCACCGTCGTGTCCACCATGGCTTGCGCCATGTGTTTCCCGGCGGTGGGCGCTATCGGGGCGGCCATCGGGCTGGGATTTCTCTCCCGATGGGAAGAGGTATTCATCAACGTTTTACCACTGTTCGCCGCGCTCGTGCTGGTCGCCAACGGACTGGGGTGGTTCGCCCACCGGCAATGGCGCCGCAGCGCCCTGGGGATGATCGGTCCGACCCTCGTGCTGATCGGATGGGTTTCGTTCATAAGCGGTGTCCCGGCTCACGGACCGGCAAGGGTCGTGCTGTATGCGGGACTGGCGGTCATGGTCGTCGTCGCCGTGTGGGACCTGGTCTCCCCAGGTAGCCGCCGCTGCGAACCGGATGGCTGCGAGCTGCCCGCGAAACACCGATGAGGAGGGCCAGGTGAAACAGACGAAGGTCGATCTTGCCGTGGTCGGATCGGGTGGGGCGGCGTTCGCCGCCGCGATCCGCGCTTCGACGCTGGGCAAGTCGGTGGCGATGATCGAGCGCGGCACGGTAGGTGGCACGTGCGTGAACACCGGCTGCGTGCCCTCCAAGGCACTGATCGCCGCCGCCGAGGCCCGCCACGTCGCCCTCGACACCGGCAGGTTCCCCGGAATCAGCACCAGCGCCGACCCGGTGGACATGCCCGGCCTCGTCGACGGAAAGCGGACCCTCGTCGAGGCGCTGCGCGCGGAGAAGTACCTCGACATCGCCGAGGACTACGGCTGGCGGCTGCTGCGCGGGCAGGCCTCGTTCGACGGCTCCCCGGACGCTCCGGTCCTGCGAGTGATGACCGAGGACGCCAACAGCAGGCTCGTCGTAGCCGCGCACTACCTGGTCGCGACCGGTTCCCGGCCCACCATCGCAGCGATCGACGGACTCGACCAGGTCGACTACCTGACCTCGACCACGGCGATGGAGCTCAAGGAGGTTCCTGAGACGCTGCTGGTGCTCGGCGGTGGGTATGTCGCTTTGGAACAAGCCCAGCTGTTTGCCCGGCTGGGCTGCAAGGTCACCATGCTGGTCCGCTCCCGGCTGGCCTCCCGGGAGGAACCCGAGGCGTCCCAGTCCCTGCTCACCGTGTTCGCCGACGAGGGCATCCGGGTGGTCTGCCGAGCGATCGTTGACTCGGTGAGGACCGATCCGGGCACCGGACGGGTGGTCGCGGGCGCGTCGGTGGCCGGCAGCCGGGAGGAGTTCAGCGCCCAGCGGCTGATGGTGGCGCTGGGCCGAACCCCGGTCACCGATGGGCTCAACCTTGAGGCGGTGGACGTCGAGACCGAGAAGGCGGGGGAGATTGCGGTCACCAACCAGCTCGCGACGTCGAACCCGCGGATCTGGGCAGCCGGGGACGTCACCGCGCAGCGCCAGTTCGTCTACGTCGCGGCCGCCCACGGCGCGATGGTTGTCGACAATGCGTTCACTGGCGCAAACCGGTCGATCGACTACACGCACCTGCCCCGGGTGACGTTCACCAGCCCCGCGCTGGGTGCGGTCGGGATGACCGATGAACAGGCCGTCGCAGCCGGCATCCGTTGCGACTGCCGCGTGCTGCCCCTGCACTACGTGCCCCGGGCGCTGATCAACCGCGACACCCGCGGCTTCGTCAAGGTGGTCGCCGACTCCGACACCGGACGGATCCTCGGGATCACCGCGGTCGCCAAGGACGCCGGCGAACTCGCCGCCGCCGGGG
>NZ_JBYCKY010000641.1:0-2200 GCF_057473605.1 Mycobacterium sp. TH-M82
ACTCGGCCCGGGTCGCGGTCGCGGCCAGTTCGTTGATCAGCGGGTGCTCCACCGCCGGCAGCCGTCGGCGCAGCACCTCACAGCGCTTCAGAACAGCCAACCGCTCCGGGGTGGTCAGCGCGGCGAAGTCCAGCTCAAGCACACGTTTTTGGGCGGCTGCCAGCGCATCGAAGGCCGCGGTGACCTCTTCCCGATCATTCGAACGCATGTTTGAACCATAGCAACGCCCACTGACAAGCGCGGCCGTCATCGACAACCCGCTGGTCAGGTGGCCAACGATGCTCTCCGCCACGTACGCCGGCTTGACGGCGCCCTCGACCGACACCGTGGTCGACAACCTCACCTGATATCCGCCGTCAGAGGTCTGCGACTGGGTTTTGGAGTGCTTTTCGAAGAACGAACGCAGTGCCGACGACCGAACTCTCGGCGCGGATCCGCGAACCGACCGGCACCGGGGCGCGCGGTGCGCTTGCGGATCGACATGAATCCACCGGTGACACGCCCAGTCGCTTCTGTCGCATCCGTCACACCCGCATCAAAGTGCGAAACACAAGTGGTCCGCATGGTCGCCGTGGCCGCACGCGACGGAAAGGAACACCGTTTGGCTCTGGCGGTTTTCCTTGGCCGTGTGGCCGCACTTGCGGCACTCTTGGCTGCTATACCTTGCCGGCACCTCGACAAGCGTGGCACCGGAAGCCTTCATCTTCTGCCCCAACCGGGGGCGAACAGGCCCCAACAGTTGGCGTAGGTACCCTTATTCAGCCGCGCCTTCGCGGTAGCCCCGTTGGGCAGATACTGTCCGGGATTGTCCGGGTCCGGTTTGGGCTTGGGGCGTCGGACCATGTTGCGCATCGGCAACTGCTCCACCGCGACCATGTGGTAGCTGGCGGCGATGCGGGTGGTGATCTTCTCCACCCAGTCGCGGCGGCGGCGTGCCACCGTCTCATGCACGACGGCGATCTGTTTGGCGACGGCCTTGCGGCGGGCGCTGCCAATACATCGACCAACAGCGCCGACCACCCAGTGGTCCCGGCAGGCCGAAATTGATGCGCTGACACGGCCCTCAACGGCCGGGCTTGCGCGCTGCCACAACGGTCAGAACCCACACAGCAATGCGCCGAAATCGCCCAGCGCCGTGACGGCGAAGGGGCCAGCCGCCACGGCGGCGATCACGGCGGCCAGCCCGGCACGCGTTCGTGATTGGTCGTTATACGCCGGTGGTGATGCGAGGCGTTCCGCCCGTGCCAACACTGCTACATCGGCGGCTGCCAGCGCCTCGGCGGGGGCTTTGCGGCACAGGGTGATCAGACCTGCCAGCAACGCCTGAGACCCGTGACGGCGTGCCGCAACGTCGTCGGCGCACATTTCCAGCAACAGTGAAACATGTTGTGCGCCTTGGGTCATAAGCGTCAGCCTGGGAAAGGTGGCGGCTAGACCACGAAGCGTGCTGATCACGATCCAGTGCCGTCCGTGCAGATGGGCCCGCTCGTGCGCGAGCACCGCGGCCAACTGGCGCTCGTCGAGTGCGGCCACCGCAGCACTGGTCACGACGATTGTCGGGGGCCGGCCCGACACAGCGTAGGCAGCGGGTTTGGCAGCCTCGATCACCACAACGTCCTGGGTGCTCGTGCGGTGACCGACAAGCCGCGCCGCGCCGGCATGTGCGTGCGCGCGCGCCCGCATTCGCGCCACCGTGTCGACCAACTGCGTAGCGGCCATCGTCGCGGCCACACTCACCGAGATCGCCAGCGCGGCCAAAACGACCTGCGGCACGAGCCCCGCACCACCGACGACGACGTCGTGCAGTTGGGTCATGCAGGAGGTCAAAACTGCACGGCGATGAGGCCATAAGCGGATCGCCTGCGCGATGCTCAGCACCAGCGCCACCAGCCACGCGACGAGCACACCACCGATCGCGGTCAGCCATGCTGCCACTCCCAGCCGCGGGACGAATCCGCGGTCGGTCAACGACTGCAACACCGGCGGGCCGAGCAGCAGCACCGTCACGCTGTAGAGGACAAGACAGATCGCGACGCTCAACGGTGGTCCGTTCGCTTGGCCAGCTGTTGCAGTGCAGCGAGCAGGCTTTCGGATTCCTGCAGTCCGATCTGTTCGACGAAGTGGTGCAGAACCAGATCGGGACGGCCGCCACCGTCGAACGCCTCACGCATCAGCTGGGCGGTGTGCTGCTCACGGGAGA
>NZ_JBYCKY010000642.1:0-1929 GCF_057473605.1 Mycobacterium sp. TH-M82
CACTGCCAGCCGGCCCGCACGACGACGGTGGCGCGCGGGTCGGCACGCAGGTTGTCGAGCTTACGGGTGCCGCCGAGAGCGACCGTCGCCGCGACGGGGGCACCGGTTCGCGGGTGCGCGATGACGCCGGCGTTGACCACCGACGACTGGATGCTGCCGTCTCCGCGCAGGGTGTTCAGCACGCACAGGCCATGATCGAGCGGTATCAGATCGGCGAACGTGGAGATGTCGGTCAAGAGCTGCTCCTCCCTGCCGATCACCACGCCGCCCCGGTGTCGGCTGGGCCCGGTGCGTGTCTAACTGGGGCGGGTCGCCGTCCACGTTATCGGTGCTACCTCCCGGGGATCGGTATGACCTTCTCCAAAGCGATAGCGCATGCGATACTGCGACGGATTCGCGGGGCCCATTCCATGGCCCAGTATCGCCGCTACTCCACGAGGACGCTACGCGGCGTCGACGCCTTGGCGGGCGACGGCGACGATGTCGACGTAGTCACGCCAGCGGGTGCTGGTGATGCCACGTTCGAGGATGGTGACGCCCTTCTCGGCGATGGTGGTCTCGGGCGCGTAGCCGAGGAGCGTGATCGTGTCGAGGCCGAACACCACCCCGTCATCGGCATCGATCGCGGCGATGTCGCGGACCACCTGAGCGAGATGCTCGGCGGTGACGTCAGCATGGACAGCGTTAGAGTCGGTGTCCTTCGTCGGGCGCCGTACCCGGTAGGCGGCCAGCAGAACTCCGCCCTTGAGGACGAAGTCGCCGGCATGAGAGGTGCGGGTGAGCCGGTCCAGGAACGATTCCAGCGTGTGTCGGATCAGGTACTCCTGCGTCGGTGCGCCGTTCCCGCTGCTCGCCGCTGCGGAACGGGCGATGGCCTGGATCCGGCGGAACACCGCGTCGCCGAAGCTCACCCCAGCATCTCCAATGCTTGAAGGACCGGGGACCTCGCCCGCGGGAGGCGGTACGCGATGTCGACCAGCCGGGCCGGTTTGCCGCCTCGGCGCAGCCACTCCCGCAGCGCGTCTCGCGCCAGTTCGTATCCGACCTCGCCGCGGAGCCGGAACGCGTCGGCGATCGACCGCTCAGGCGAGTAGATCCCGATCGTCTGATCCGATCCCGGGATCGTGATCTCCTCGCGTCCGATCTCGAATGTGGCGCGGTCGAATTGATGCCACGCGATCGCACCCGTGCTCGCCGGTGTTCTCGATCCCCGGGGGATCGCAACGTCCAGCGCGGCGGGGATCGCGTCGGTCAGGTCATGATACGCGAGCGCGGAGGCCAGGCAGATCGTCGCATCGGGGCGCCGTGTCGCGGCCTCGATCTGATCCCAGTCGGCAGCCGAGGCCTCCGCGGGCAGGTAGATGCCGCGGGCGATGCGGTCCAGCCGGCCCGCACGCGCGTCACGGTAGAGCGCGCTGCGCGACAGGCCGCCCTGCCCCGCGGTGCTCGGCGTCAGGGCTTCCACCAAGGCCACTTCCCCTCCGGAGACATGGAACGGAACGTAGACAGGTAATCGTACCTGTAGACGGTTTGTATCCCGCGCCGCCGAGTAAGGCTGTCCAGCCCATACCGCAGTCGATACCGAGCCAGCGCCCCGACCATTGGCGAGCCGACCCGGACCACCACACCCGGCCAGGCGCGCCCGGCGTCCGCGTAATAGCCGCGCATCCCGGTCTCCCAGGATCGCCATTCCGCCTCCGTGAGTGGCGTGGTGCTTCGAGCCTTGGCAATTCACTCGTCAGCGAAGGCCGCCAACCGGTCCCGCTGTTTCGTCGTCAGCTGCACGACCGGGGAGCACATGCAATCACTGCGCTGATGCGGCCAGCTGCGAAACGCGCTGCGGGCTGAGGCCCAAAATCACGCCGACGTCGCGTACCGACAGTCCGCGCTGTCGAAGCCGGGCGACCGCACGGCGCGATGCGCGCGCCG
>NZ_JBYCKY010000643.1:0-27455 GCF_057473605.1 Mycobacterium sp. TH-M82
ACTGGACGACCTCACCCCCGAGGCCTTCCGAAAGCACTGGGAAACCACCCACCAACAACTCTCATAGACACTGGCCCGGAAGCTGGGACCCCGTCACCAGAGCGAGAACCCTGCCCAAAATTGGTTTGTACCCGATCATTTCGCCTACGGCTTGGGATGTGTCCGCACGATCGCGCATCGCCTCGTAACGCGGAATCGCTCCGGGCCCGCCGGCGTCGCAGAACCTGTAGAGGAACCCTTCACATGCCCATTGCGGATAAGGCGCAGGAGCCGGCGGCGCCAACCGCTCGCAGTGTTCGGTTGCCGCGCCGCTGGCGCGTGATCCTGCTCGTGCTGGTGGTCACGACGGTCGCCTATGTCGACCGGACAAACTTGGCGGTGTCAGCACCGGTGCTGATCAAAGAGTTTCACACCAACACCGCCGTGATGGGAGTGTTGCTGTCCAGCTTCAGCTGGACCTATACGCTGCTGAATGCACCGGCCGGCGCGCTCGTCGACCGCGTGGGCCCCCGGGCGATGTATGCGGCAGCGCTTTCAGTGTGGTCGGCGGCCAGCTTCTGCGGCGCGGCCGCCCACTCGGTGGCCACAATGTTCGGGCCACGTCTACTGCTGGGCGTCGGCGAATCACCATTCATCCCTACCGCGGTTCGCACGGTTTCCGATTGGCTGCCCCGCACTGAGCGTGGGCTGGGCAGTGGCGTGTTCATCTCCGGGGTTTCGCTCGGTTCAGCGGTCGGGCCGGCGCTGCTGGCGCCGCTGGTCGCCAGTTGCGGCTGGCGCAGCAGTTTCCTTGCCACGGGGGCGCTGTCGCTGGTGGTCGCGATCGTCTGGTGGTTGTGGTATCGCCACCCCGCACAGGACGAGCGCCTTTCGGCCGAGGAGCGTGAGCTCATCGAACGCGGACAGGAGCCTTACCTCGACCAAGGCCGCGCCCCGTGGCGAATCCTGTTGAAACATCGTGAGATCTGGGCGATCACCGCCGGATATTTCAGTCTGATGTACATGCTGTACACCTTCGTGAGCTGGGTACCCAGCTACCTGGTCACCGATCGGCACTTGACCCTGCTGAAATCCGGCTGGATGAGCTCGATTCCGTGGATCTGCGCGTTCGTGATCACTCTCATAGGTGGGTGTGTGTCCGACATCGCCCACCATCGGGGCCTCTCTGCGCTCAGCGCACGCAAGCTGGTGCTCGTCGGCGGCATGGCAGCCGCGCTGGCGGTGCTGGGCACCGCCTTCTCCGCACCGAGCACAGTCGCCATCATCTGCCTGTGCGTGTCCACTTCGGGCATCTCACTGGCCAACGGAGCGTCGTGGGCCGCTACCCAAGATGTGGTGCGGCGACTCAACTTATCCGGGTCGGCAGCCGGACTGATCAACGGTGTTAGCAACATCGGCGGCCTGCTCGGACCGATCGTCACCGGCGCCCTGGCATACTCGACCGCCTCCTTCGCCGTCCCGCTAGCAGTGGCGGCCGGACTCGCCGGCATCGGTGCCCTCGCATGGCTGCTAGGCATCCGCTCCCAACCAACAACCCCACCGGTTACCAGCGGAAGATCCTCAAGATAGCAACGCCGCCCACAATCGCAAGACTCTCGCATTCGCCGACCCCGGTGTCACGATCGCGACCTGGACCGGGCAATTAACGACCAGGTCCGCAACCATGATCGTAACCGAAATCCTCTAAATACGTTGGACTCCGACGACTTGCAGGACTACTTGCGGTCTTCGTGTCAATTACCGCCATGCGACATCAGGTGAGAGTGTCGATGAACGTGGTGAACGCCTGATTGACACGACGGCGGTCACCGGTGGTGAGCAGATCGAGTAGCAGACCGCGGATCACGGCGATGGTGAGGGTGATCCGTTCGGGTTCATGGCTTCCTTTTTGATGAGCGGAGAAGAAGCGCTGCCAGTCGGCGACGACATTGGCAAGGAAGTCCTCGAAGCGGTCGGGATGTTGCAGGGCAAGGCCGTAGGCGGCGAAAAAGGTGCGGAACGTCGGCTCGTGCGTAGGTGCTGTACTCCAGCTCCACACCCGTTGTGCCGCCGAGGGGAGGCCGCCGTCACTGAACTCGGCGTGTGTGGTGTCGGCCAGGATTCGCACACGCATGCGATTGAGCACGGTGGCGAGCATCTGTTCCTTGCTGCCGAAGTGGTGGACGAGGGTGGTCGTCGAAACGCCCAGGGCGTCGGCTAGCGGCCGAAACGACAGGTCGGTGAGCCCACTGCCAATGACGTGATCGACTGCGGCGTCGAGTAGTTCGACCCTGCGGATGTGGTCCACCGGCCGTGGCATATCTCTCCCCCTTCAATTAGTATTACAACTGTTCTATAAACAGACTAGTGGAATATCTGTCGCAGGAGAGTGCAGCATGCAATTGACCCAGGACACGATCTATGAGCTGGCGCCATTCGCTAGAACATTAGGGGTGCTGTTCCCGCAGCTGGGACCCGACGAAGTACATGCCGAGCTGGACCTAATTCCGAACTTGTCCACGACAGGAGGTGGACTGCACGGTGGCGCAATCATGAGTCTGTGCGATCTCGCCGCCGCGGTGCTCGTGGGGCTAAACCTGCCCGACGGGATTGGTTGGACGACAGCACAATCCACCAGCTACTTCCTGCGGCCGGTGACATCCGGCGGCGCACGAGCACGGGCCCGACCGATCAAGCTCGGCCGCAGCGTACTCAACGTCGGTGTCGAGGTCGTCGATCACGACGACCGACTGTGTGCGCACACCTCGCAACTGCTCATCGCCCAGCCACAGCGATGACGTACCCGCTTGACCGTAGCGACTCGGGCCATGACGCGACGCCGTCGTCGGCGTCGAGGGCGCGGAGGGCTTGCAGCTCTGAGCAGGCAGAGGGAGCAGCGGGATGCCTACGCGATGGCAACTCTACTTCGTGCCTGGTGATTAGCGGTTGCGGCGGGGTTTCATGGGTTCAGCACCTCGTGAGAATTCGTGTCGCGTTCTCTCGGCGAAGCGAGGATCACCGGGGCCAGCAAGCAATTCGCTGACGGACGTGTCTTGGACGGGACGGCCCCTTTGGTCGCACCAATCGAGGTCGCCCATGCGCGGGCCTTAGAAGTGCAAAGCGCTAAATCGCCAATCTAATACCTGTCGGTCGGGCTCATCGGTTGAGTCAGCGACGGCGTATACCGTCGAGCGCAATCCAAGGAGGCCGCCCGCATCGATCGCTCTGGCTGACAAGACGTGTAGCTCACTGTAGAGGGTGTCGCCCTCGTGCACCGGGCCGGTATGGTCGCACGACTCCCAACCCAGGACCGTCACCAGATTGGGCAACAGCCTGCTCGCCTGTCCAAGAGCCAGTCCGATGGTATGTCCGCCATACACAAGCCGGCGACCACCGGCCCGCGAATCATGGTGTGTCGCGGCTACATTAAGTGTCAACCGTGCAAGCTCAGGTGCGTTGCTGACGACATCGGCGGTGCTGTGCATCACGGTACCGACCATTTCCGCGCTAAAGTGCGGACCAGGCACGCTTTTTCGGAATATGTCGCCGTCCCAATGCATGGTCGGATCGGCGGCAGGCAGCTCCGGATCGGCGCCAATGACGGATAGATCGCAATTAGGGCTGGTCGAATTCTGCGGAGCCCATTCAGAGCTGGCGGGCAACATGGCACAGCGGTAAAAGTCCAGCACCAGGCGGTCGGCTTGATCGGTCGTGGTTATCCGCAGCGCCACCATTCCTGTGGGCGAACGACCCTCTTTGGCCGAATTAGCCCGCAGCCCAACCACTTCGGTGCGTGTATGCAGGGTGTCTCCGATGATCGGGAATCGGTGAAAAATGAGCCCGCGATAGAATAAGTTGGCCTTGACGCGTTGTGTGATCAGCGTGCTCTGCCCGATCGCTACGTCACAAACTAGCGCCGGGTGCGCCAAGGGCCCCGGCAGGCCAGTAACCGCGGCGCACAGACCCGAATCCAACGCCAACCTCAGTCGGTCGCCCACAATCGCCTGATGAGTGGCAGCCATTCCCGACGACATTGTCACCGCCGGCGAAGCGACGATCTGACCTATTGCGAGGTCGTCGAAATACGGGCCGCCCTCACGGTAACCACCGCGTCCACAGTCACCCTCCCCACAACCATTCGCAGTCACAACGCGACATGCTCGCAGGCAATCGCGCGCGGGTCAACGTTGTTCTGCCGGCCCGACCGGCAAGCACGACGGCCCACGGCATCACCGTCCACGTAGGGGCGGCAGGCTTACTGCCGCAGGATCGCTGATCGCCGGCGCCCTGCGTCTCTCAACCTCTCGGCAATCGTCCCGCATGCAACCGCGGCAGTCGACGGTAGGGAGCGATATGGTTTCTACATTCGATTCAAATCGTGCTAGCGTGTGGCTGGCTTGAGCCTCACTCGGTCCGTCGATGGTATGAAAAAATTTCCGGGTAAGTGCGCTAGCTACGCCAACAATTCAGCTGGCCGTGGAGGACATTAGCGCTATGGACGAGGTGCACTGCCGAGACGTAGGCCAAAAGCTGCGCGCTGAACACGACGACCCGCGATGCATCGCAGCACATACAGGCGAGCGGCGGATATCCCTCCTAGAGCATCTGTTGACGATTAGTGCACTGCATCTGTAGCCACGTCACTCCAACCACAAAAGGATCACCGATGAGTCGGTATGCGCTGCATGACATTTGCGCGGCACGCTCACTCCTCTTCGTTCCGGGAAACCGACCGGAACGCTTCATCCGCGCGACGTCAGCACGCCCGGACATCGTCATTATCGACCTCGAGGACGCGGTGGGCGAGGCCGACAAAGACATTGCGCGCACACATGCGCATGACTGGCTAGGCAACGGCCATGCGGCGATGCTGCGCATCAACGCGGCCACAACGCCGTGGTATCAAGCCGACTGCGAGCTCGTCGACGAATTTGGTCCGCCGGTCATGCTGCCAAAATCGGAGCGCACCGACCAGGTGCGTCTGCTGGGGGCCCTCCACGCGGGCGACGTCGTGGTAGTGCCGCTGATCGAGACGGCTACCGGCATTCTCGCGGCATCGCAACTGGCGGCCCAAGATTGTGTCGCTCGCCTGGCATTCGGCAGTATCGACCTCGCAGCACAACTCGGGGTCGAACCAGATGATCGCGAAGCCCTGCTGTTCGCCCGTTCAGCACTGGTTCTGGCGTCGGCCGCCGCGGGATGCCCTCCACCGATCGACGGGGTCACCACCGTATTAGACCAAGCAGACTTGGTGCAACAAGACTTCGACTACGCACGGGGTCTCGGCATGACAGCTAAGCTATGCATCCACCCCAAACAGATCGAAATCGTTCACGCGACAGCCAAACCTTCGGCCGAGCTTCTCGCGTGGGCTAAAACCATTGTAAACGCTGGGAATTTGCGCGGTTCCGCGTTAGCCGTCGACGGAAGGATGGTGGACAAGCCGGTCTTGGACCGCGCCCGCAAAGTCCTCGCAGACGCTGGCGGCCAGGAAAACCCAGGCGAATAGGAGTGCGCCGCGGCCTTTATGGCTGCGAAGATGTATTACCGCACTGGCGAATCCGGCACCGCGAGCGATTCCCGGCTGCCGAGAGCCGCGGGCCCGCATGGCGGCGCCGAACCAAACCGACACGCTCAGGCCGCACACAGCGCTAGCTCCAGAAGGGCCCGCGCGTGACTCAGCCAAGGAAAATCACCCGACCCGCCCGGACCCCGTTTCATCAGCGGCACGCCACCATCCCTAGCTGGATGTAGCGATCGAAGAACGCTGTCGCCTTCGCGGCCGGCTGGGCGTGCGATCAGGTGTTCAATACATCGCTGCGAAGCTTGTCGGTCGGTGAGAAATGCGGAACGCAAGAGCGGCTCGTACCGGCACGCCATGGGCATCCGGACCTCCACGCGCGCTAACCTGGCGGTTTGTCGAGTTCGTCTAGGATAGGGACACGCACAAATGCCAGCTGTGACGCGAAGAGCCAAGGTCAGCCGGGCCGAGCGCCGAGAAGACATCGCCCGTCGCCTCTTCGTCGTGGTGGACGGATTGCTGGCGAATGGCTCAGCTTTCTCAGAGATCAGCGTTGAGCAGCTCATCACCGAAGCCGAGATTGCACGCTCCACCTTTTATGTGTATTTCGAGGACAAGGGCGCGCTGATGCTCGAATTGATGGACCGCGTGACCCAAGAAATTGGTAACGCTGCCGGAGATTGGTTCAGCCTGCCGCCGGATGCCACGCGCGTGGATCTGCGAAAAGCGCTCGGAAAATTGGCGAATGCCTACCGCCGACATGGACGAATGTTGTCCGCACTCATAGAGGCCGCGGCCTACGATCCTCGAGTTCGCGACGAGTACGGCACGATCATGCAGCGCCGATTCCAAGACATGAACAATAGTTTCCTCCCACAGCAGCGTGCGGGAACCATCCGCAAAGACATCGATCTGACCTCCGTAACCCCGTGGTTGGGGTGGATGTTTGAGCGAGGGCTGTACCAGCTGGTGGGCCGCGGGACTAAGCTCCCAAATTCCGCGTTAGAGGGCGTGACCTCGGTGGTGTGGCATACCTTGTATGAAGGCACGCGTTAAAGTCTGGGCGCCCCGTTCTGGGCGGCGATGGATCGAGCCTTGCAGACCGGAGGCGGTGACTGAGCCCGCTTAGCAATGAACGCCGCGATCGCCCGCAATGAATGATGCTATCGGCGTGGCAAATATCAGTCAGCCAAGCCGACGCGAGCGAAGTGATCTCAGAGCAAGCTGAGCCCAATGGCTGCGGCTCCAAGACCCGGATAGAAATACGCCGTATGAAGATGTCCAAGGTCTCGGGCGCACCGCAGACGGCGTTAATACAGATAAACTCGCCGGGCGTTCGAGAGACGCCAAGCAACCTCGATCCTTCTCGCGGCCAGGACTCGATCCCATAAGTCGGATGCATCGTCTTCACTGCGCGAACGGCTGCGCGCCCGATCGCGTCGAGGACCATCGTGGCCATCGTCGGCTGTACTACTTCCCCTGCGCAAAGATCTTTTCGGTAGGCATCTCATCGACTCGGTGGCGGCCGTCGCTGTTCACGTCGCCGAACTCTGTAGCGCGGTACTTGTGGGTGCCCTCCAGGTCGTCGAGGATGGCGGCCTGAGCGTTCTTGGGCAAGGTGTGCAGGATCTCGCGCACCCGGGCCTGGCGGCGCGCGACGGCCTTGCGCTCGGGCATGCCGGGCGTCGCCGTGATCTGCGGGGGCACCCCCTCGATCTCCTCGACACCGCCGGCGTGGTGACCGGCGTCGAGCAGGGCCTGCTCCTCGGCCATGGTCGCCTCGTCCTTTTCCTCCGACATGCCGATCGGCCCGATCCGGCGGCCGTTGAGGAACTGCCGCACCACCGGCTCCTCGCTGGTCAGCAGCACCTCACGCGGGCCGAACATGACCAGCTTGCGGCGGAACAGCATGCCCATGTTGTCCGGCACGGTGCGGGCGATGTTGATGTTGTGGGTAACGATCAGCACCGTCGCGTCGATCTGGGCGTTGATGTCGAGGATCAACTGGCTCAGGTACGCGGTGCGCACCGGGTCCAGACCGGAGTCGGGCTCGTCGCAGAGGATGATCTGCGGGTCCATCACCAGCGCACGGGCCAGGCTGGCGCGCTTGCGCATACCGCCGGAGATCTCGCCGGGGAACTTCTTCTCGTCGCCACCGAGACCGACCAGGGTCAGCTTCTCCATGACGATGTCACGGATCTCGCCTTCCTTCTTCTTGGTGTGCTCGCGGAGCGGGAACGCCGCGTTGTCGAACAGGTTCATCGAACCGAACAGGGCACCGTCCTGGAACATCACGCCGAACAGCGTGCGGATCTCGTAGAGCTCCTTGGCCGAACACTGCAGGATGTCGGTGCCGTCGATCACCACCGAGCCGCGTTCGGGCCGCAACAAACCGATCAAGGACTTCAAGAAAACCGACTTGCCGGTACCCGACGGCCCCAGCAGAACGCTGACCTCCCCGGCGGGGATTTCCAGCGTCACGTCTTCCCAAATCCTCGAGGAACCAAAGGACTTCGTTAGTCCATTCACCTCGATAGCGACGCCCATTCGAAGTTTCTCCTTCCGGACACAGCACGTCTGCGCCCTTCACACCGGTGTGCATGGCGATTACTGCGCAAAACTAGGATCGCAAGGTTGGCGCAGCGCAACCCGCCCGAACCGGCGCCACAACACGACGCTTCGGGACTGCTTGTACCCTCGGCGAGCGAGCCAGCCGGTGCTCAATGTCCTCCAGTTCCGATCGCACCGGCCTCGATGTCGCATGCTATCCCCCGAGTCGAGGCCCCCACGCAGCGTCGCTCGTTGTGACCGACGACACTACTTACTTTTTAACCAAGATTCAAACATTCGGGTCACCCATGATGCGCAGTCTCGCATCATCCACCATAAGCTGCGGTAAGGGTCGAAGCCGACCCGACCGAAATCGCGCTCCGCACGCTGCACCGGGTGAACCTAAAAGCATTGACAGAGAACCGGCTTAAGAGCCAAGCGCCGATCAGCCAGTCACAGATCGTCGTCGACACGCCAACACGATGCCCCATGGCGTTCGACGGCGTCGACAATCCCGCGCCAAGCCAGGCGAGGGTGCCACAAACCGACGCTGGACACAGACAGGTCGAAGTGACGGTTTCCCGCCCGTTGCACAGCGATGTCCGATGTTCAAAACCGTGCCTACTATATCCTTTAATCGTGCCTATAAAAGCTACAGTGGCGTCCAAAAACGGAGCCAACACGGAAGCCGATTCCAAGTCCGCCCGAACCCGTGCCCGCATCCTCGATGCAGCAGCACACGTCCTAAGTTTAAAAGGGTTTGCTGGCACGAGACTCTCGGATGTCGCCGACCAGGCCGAGCTTCAAGCACCCGCGATTTACTACTACTTCAAGTCCCGCGAAGAACTCATCGAGGAGGTGATGTATAGCGGCGTCGCTGAACTGCGCAAACACGTGCAAGAGGCCCTCAACGAGCTGCCCCCGGAAACCCCTCCCCTCGATCGGATCATGGCTGCAGTCGACTCCCACTTGCGCCATGAACTCGAAATCTCCGACTACGCCACCGCCTCAATTCGCAACTCCGGGCAGATCCCACCGCACCTTCGCACCCGTCAGCGCAAAGAGGAAACTAGCTATGGTCGGCTATGGCGTCGATTGTTTGACACCGCCCAGGCCGACGGACAGATCCGGGCGGACCTCGACGTCCGCTACGCTCAGCTGCTGGTTCTCGGAGCGCTGAACTGGGCGGCGGAATGGTATAGCCCACGGCGCGACTCCGTCGATGGCATCGTCGTTAGCGCCCAATCCATAATTCGCCACGGATTGTGCTCCCCCGAGGAACCCCGCGCGCGACGCACGAGGAAGACTCCCGCTACTGCAAACAAGCGTTGAGACCATCGCCACTGGGAGCAGGTGGCTCAAGTTTTCGATTCTATGTTAAATTCTTGGGGTGACTGAAGCTTACATTGTTGATGCGGTTCGCACGGCCGTCGGCAAGCGCGGTGGCGGATTCGCTCACGAACACCCAGCAGACATGGCCGCCAACGTTATTGGCACCGTCGTCAACCGACACGACCTAGATCCCGAAGCGATCGACGACGTGATCCTCGGCTGCCTGGACAACATTGGTTCTCAAGCCGGAGACATCGCGCGCACTGCGGCGCTCGCAGCTGGCCTGCCCGAGTCGGTGCCGGGTGTGACAGTGGACCGTCAATGCGGATCGGCGCAACAGGCCGTGCATTTCGCGGCGCAAGCGGTGATGAGCGGCACTTCGGATCTGATAGTCGCGGGCGGCGTGCAAAAAATGAGTCAGTATCCAATTCTGAGTGCGTTCAGCGCGGGAGAACCGTTTGGTGCTGGCGATCCATGGACGGGATGCCGCGGGTGGGAGGCGCGCTACGGCACCCAGGAAATCTCTCAGTTCCGCGGAGCGGAGATGATCGCCGGCCAGTGGAAACTCAGCAGGGAGGATAACGAAAACTTCGCGTTGAGAAGCCACCAGCGCGCAGTTGCCGCAATCGCCGAAGGCCGATTCCGCCGCGAAATCATCCCCTATGCGGGTGTCAACGTGGACGAGGGGCCACGCCCGGACACCTCACTAGAGAAGATGGCCAAGTTGCCGACCCTCATCGACGATGGAGTCTTGACCGCTGCAGTCGCCAGCCAAATCTCGGATGGGGCCGCAGCACTTCTCATCGCTTCGCGAGCCGCGGTCGATCGCTTTGGATTGACACCACGCGCGCGGATTCACCACATGTCGGTACGCGGCGCCGATCCGGTGATGATGCTGACTGCTCCCATTCCGGCCACCCGCCATGCGCTCAAGCGAACAGGGCTGTCGATCGATGACATCGACCTGGTCGAAATCAACGAAGCGTTTGCCCCGGTGGTCCTCGCCTGGCTCGCCGAGCTTGAGGCCGACCCTGAACGAGTCAACGTCAACGGCGGGGCTATCGCTCTGGGACACCCGATCGGCTGCACCGGCGCACGTTTGATGACCTCACTGCTGCACGAACTGGAACGCATTGGCGGCCGCTACGGCCTGCAAACTATGTGTGAGGGCGGCGGACAGGCCAACGTCACGATCATCGAAAGGCTCTGACCGGTGCGCCGAACGCTGTATGGCCCAGACCACGAGGCATACCGCGAGACCGTCCGAGAGTTCCTGGCTCGCGAAGTGGTTCCCCATCAGCATGAGTGGGACCGCAATCACCGGATCGACCGTGCCGCGTTCGTCAGCGCAGCCAAGTCGGGCATCTACGCATTAGAGATCGACGAGCGCTACGGCGGCGCCGGTGAACACGACTACCGCTACCGGATGGTGGTGTGCGAGGAAGCCGCCAAAGTCAACGCATTCTCGTTTGGTCTGACCATCAGCCTCCAGGACGACCTGGTTTTGCACTACCTGCTCGACCTCACAAACGCCGACCAGAAACAGCGGTGGCTGCCCAGCTTTGCCTCCGGACAGCGCATCGGCGCCCTCGCCATGACCGAGCCCGGTGCCGGCAGCGACCTCAGGGGGATCCGTACCACTGCTCGTCGCGATGGCGACAGCTGGATCCTGAGCGGTCAGAAGACATTCATCTCCAGCGGCATCATGGCTGACCTCGTCGTTGTCGCTGCCCGCACCAACCAGCAGGGCGGATCGCACGGCTTCAGCTTGTTCGTAGTCGAGGGTGACACACCGGGCTTTCGGCGCGGACGTCAGCTAGACAAGATTGGCTTGCCCGCACAAGACACCGCCGAACTGTTCTTCGATGATGCAGTAGTGCCCGCCGAGAATCTATTGGGAGAAGAAGGCCGTGGGCTCCAATACTTGATGAGCCACCTGCCCCGCGAGCGCCTGGGCGTCACGGCCCAAGCCATCGCGACCACGCGTGCGATCTTCGACCAGACGGTCGAGTACTGCCGGCAGCGCAACGCATTCGCCAAGCCGCTCACCGCGCTGCAACATATTCGGTTTGAACTCGCCGATATGGCCACCGAGCTCGACATCGCCGAGGCGTACGTCGACAAATCCGTTCAAGCCTTCAATGCCGGCGAGCTCTCCCCCATCGATGCCGCGAAGGGCAAGTGGTACGTCAGCGAGCTCCAACGTCGACTCATCGATCGCTGCCTACAGCTTCACGGAGGCTATGGGTACATGGTCGAATACCCTGTTGCCCGGGCATATCTCGACACTCGCGCTCAGACGATTTACGGTGGCACAACGGAAATCATGAAAGAGCTCATCGGCCGCGAGATCGCCCGCTCAGGTCCGACTTCTAGTCCGAAGGAATCGTAAGCCCCGGGCCCGTCGTCACCCTGCTGCAGGGCGCGCTTGCACTTTCACCTCAACTACGGCTGCGCCTGCTCGACATACCCGGTTGTCTCGAAATCAGCTTCGATGCAACAAAATATACCCGAGCGCCATGGTTAGCAGGACGAGCTTGCCGTGGCGGGTGACTTCCCCCCGCCACGGCATGCTTTCAACGACACCGCTGTACGACCCTGTGCAGAAGGGCGTAGGTCTTATAGCTCGCCACCTCAGGCTGACCTCGTGCCGCCGCACCATAGCAGCACAACTTAATCACGGATATAAAGCGAGGACGTCGGCGCCTGTTACCACCAATTTGCCTGCTCTCACAAAGCCGTCCCCGCTTTGAATGCAACGTAAAAACTTTGGCATCGCACCATACTGTTGGTTTCATCTAGCGGCTAGAATCAGTCAATGGCCAGGCGGACTGACGCGGCTTCAATAGTCGGTCCGGCGTCTGCCGACACCGCTGGGTCCAAATCGGCGCAGACACGACGTCGGATCCTAGATGCAGCCGCCCACGTGTTGAGCGCCAAAGGATATGCCGGGTTGCGTCTCAATGACGTCGCGACACATGCCGAGTTGCAGGCGCCGGCCATCTATTACTACTACCCGTCGCGGGACGACCTCATCGAGGAGGTGATGTGGGCCGGCATCGCTGAAATGCACCAACATCTGCTGGCGGTACTCGAGGGCTTACCGACTGACATCTCAGCGATGGATCGTCTGCTAGCCGCAGTCGAGGCACATCTACGCCATGAACTCGAGGTGTCTGACTACACGACGGCGGCCATCCGCAATGCCGGCCAAATACCGACTCGGATTCGAAAACGCCAGATCCTCGAGGAACAGCGGTATGGCGAAGTATGGCGACGGCTCATCAACGACATGGCCCGATCGGGTGAGCTGCGCGCTGACCTCGATCTGTACATGGCCCAGATGCTGACCCTGGGCGCGCTGAATTGGGCGGTTGAGTGGTGGGACCCGCGTCGCAGCTCTCTAGACACCGTGGTCGCCAATGCTCAGTCATTTGTTCGCTTCGGATTAGCCGAGCCCACCGCCGGTTAGAGCGGCCCAGATTTTGTCGGTGGCAAGCTGAGCAGTCTCGCCGCACGCCGTCGTGCGACCATTGGCGTACTCCGTGGCCGCCTCACTGACATTGCTTAGGCCTACGAACGCAGGGTCGTGCAAGCCGCTGGCGCCACGCGGGATTTGAATAGGCGATTCCAAATGATGGCGGTTTCAAGCACTCCTTGCGCAGGCTGCAATTGAACGATGCGATGTAGCCGTAATTGCGCGGACACCCGGCAGAGATGCAGAACACGCCTGCCTTGTTTTCGCGGAACCGTTGCAGGGCTTGAGGAACCAATTCAGGACGGTTGACCATCACTAGCACCCTCGGCGATCCTCCGCGGTTTTCGCACTCGCACCATCTGTGAAGACGCCCTCTGGCACATTGACATCCGCGACATGGGTCGGCGTCCTGTATACGCACCTTCACGAGCCGGTTGACCCGGTGTGACGGCCGCAGGCTGACTCGGCGCTGCCGTGGCGAGTCTGGATGCGGATCAGGCAATACCGCCCCGAGCGACAAGTTGGCTCGCGATGACATTGCGTTGGATCTCGTTGGTACCTTCACCGACAATCATGAGCGGCGCATCGCGGAAGTAGCGCTCGACGTCGAACTCCGTGGAATAGCCGTACCCGCCGTGAATCCGCACAGCATTGAGTGCGACCTCCATCGCAACCTCGGATGCGAAGAGTTTTGCCATACCGGCCTCCATATCGCATCGATCGCCGCTGTCATAGCGCTCGGCGGCGTACAGCGTGAGCTGTCGAGCGGCAGTAAGCTTTGTTGCCATGTCCGCCAAATAGTGGCCGACAGACTGATGCTTCCAGATGGCCTGGCCGAAACTCTCACGCTGCTGCGAATAGGAAAGCGCGTCCTCGAAAGCGGCGGTTGCCACACCAAGCGCCCGCGAGGCGACCTGAATGCGCCCGGTCTCAAGGCCTTTCATCATCTGCGTGAATCCCTTACCGGGCTGCCCGCCCAGTATCGCCGATTCGGCAGTGCGGTATCCATCGAAGGAAAGCTCGCAACTCTCCACGCCCTTGTAGCCCAGCTTGGGAAGATCCCGCGAAACCGTCAGCCCCGGACCATGCTCTACCAGGACGATCGAGATCCCGGTGTGCTTCGGCGTAGCCTTCGGGTCGGTCTTGCAGAGTAGAGCAATCAGTCCTGAGCGCCGTGCGTTCGAGATCCAGGTCTTAGTGCCGCTGATCACCAAATCTCGACCGTCGTGGACCGCTGTGGTCGACATGTTCTGCAGGTCTGACCCCCCGCCCGGTTCTGTCAAAGCCATCGTGGCGCGAATCTCGCCGCTGGCCATCGCGGGAAGATAGGTTTTCTTTTGTTGTTCGGTGCCAAATAAGGTCAGTAGCTTGGCCACCACGGTGTGGCCGCCCATCGCGCCGGCCAAACTCATCCAGCCACGTGCCAATTCCTGAGTCACCAGCACGTAGCAGGGCATCGATACTGGCGAGCCACCGTACTGTTCGGGAATCGCCAATCCGTAGATCCCGATCTGCTTCATCTGATCGATCCACTTCTCGGGATACTCGTTGGCATGCTCGACGTCACGGACCGTCGGTTTGACATCGCGGTCGATGAACGCTCGAACCGTCTCAACCAACAGAGCTTCCTCTTCGGTCAACGAAGCGCTCACGTCACCACCTCTCTCCAGACACAGATTTTATCCTAGATTAAACAATACGAGCTTTGCACGAGGCATCGCAGGCGAGACCGTCGGCGACCGCACGGAGACGAGGCAATTAAGGATAGGTTTGTTTAATATTGTATAAAAATTCGGAGTAGACTTGGCCAAGTCAATGCGTGCACCGAACGCCGCCGGACGGAACCTGATGCTCAAGGAACTGCTTCGGTGACCGGTCGCTAAAAAAGGGGAACGGACCCGGATGAACCGATCTTCGTCCACCGCCACGGTACGTCCTCTAGCAGCCAGACCAATCTCACAGCGACCGGCAACCCTCGCCGGATGGCTGACCGACCACGGTGAGACGGTTGATCCACCAGTGAAAGTCACCCGGGACGGCTCCCGCCAGTCCAACATCACCTCTGTGGTAACCGACAGCTCAGGTCAGCAGTGGCTGCTCAGCGAACCAGCGCCGGGGCGAGCCAACAAACTGGATCGCGAGGCGAACATCATGACGATGCTGGCTGGCAGTGGCTTTCCGCTACCCCGAGTCGTCGGCAGCGCTGCAACCCCAACTGGAGCCCCGTTTATGGTGATGCAAAGTGCGTACGGATCGGTGATCATCACCGAAGATGACGCTCGTAACCTTTCCCCCGAACGGCGCAACAAACTGGGCATCAAGATGGTCGCTCTCCTAGCGCACCTGCACTCTTTGGATCCGGCTGCCGCCGGTCTGCCCAAGTACCGATTGCCCTATCTTGATCGCCAGATCGGCCGAATGACCGACATTTGGGCGCGCTCGGGTTCGATAAGCGTCCACGATGCCGCATGGCGTGCGGTCCGAAGCCGGCTGCTGCAACGTCGTCCCGCGCGTCAACCACGACCGATGCTGTTACACGGTGATTTCCGGTTATCCAACGTCATGACCCACCGCGGCCGGGTCAGCGCCGTGCTCGGCTGGGAGCTATGCACAGCAGGCGATCCCATGGCCGATTTGGCATGGCTGCTCAACGATTGGCGAGCCCGGAATGAGCCGGCGTCCTGTGTACCCAGTCCCACGCGCGCGGGAGGCTTTCTACCGAGAAGCAAGCTCATCGACGCCTATGCGCAATTGACCGGCTCCTCGTTGGAACACCTCGGCTACTACAGGGGACTCACCAGTTGGCGCGGAGCAACGCTGTTGCAAAACATCCTTGCCCACGACCGTGCCGTCGCGGACGACCAAACCGGCGTCGTAGCTGAATCTTTCGACCACTCGATCGCCACGCTGCTCTCATCGGCAGCGAAGTTCCTAGCAGAACAACGGTGACGCGATGAGCCTTCGAAGATCGCCCTATCCTGCCCGCCGTCCTACTTTGGCGTCGCCAACGCGGCTCGGGCTAGTCCGCGTGGCTGGCGCTCGCGTCTTCTTCACGACTGACGCGCGGCGCCAATAAGCCCTCCAGCTCTAAGCGCGACGGGTGATATCTCAGCACCCTCGGCCGGGGCCAGCCGCACAACTACCGCCGACATCTAGCCCTCTGCAAATAGGTATTCACGAGATCTTTGCTAGACCAACGGATTACGTACGACCAGACCGTTGCGCATCACTCCTGGATTGACAATGCGTTAGTCGGGCAGTCCAATACAGCCTGTTCGACAGCGGGCCGCTCGTCCTCCGACCACTCGGGATTGATGACACGTGACTGGCCATCCTCACCGACCTCAAACACACCGGGAGCTGTGGCCTCGCACAAGCCGATTCCGCAACACTTAGAGGTGTCGACACTCACTTTCATCAGAAGATCCTCCGCATAATTTTCAGAGCCCATTTGCTGTACGGCGGGTAGACCAGCCGAAGGTCAGGTTTGGCCGGCTTCGACAACACTGCTCGGCGATGGCTTAGCGTCTCAAAGCCCCACCTGCCATGATAGGCGCCCATGCCACTGGCACCGACACCTCCAAATGGCAACGCCGGCACCAGACAATGCATGGCAACGTGGTTGATGACCGCGCCTCCCGACGGGATGCGGTCGATTAGACCGCGGCCATGTTGGCCAGAAGTAAAAACATAGAGCGCCAGTGGTTTTGGTCGGCTGTTAACGAAATCCACCGCGTCATCTAATGATTCGATTTTCAGGATAGGCAATATCGGGCCAAAGATCTCATCGGCCATGACCGGATCCGTAGGCGACGGATCCACGATCACCGTCGGTTCGATCCGCAGAGTGATGCTGTCCGATCCTCCTCCAGTGACAACCTTGCCGTCGGTAGTACTGATCAGCGAAACCAATCGGTCGAATTGGCGTTGGTTGACGATCGGCAACGCCGGATCGGCCTCACCGGAACGGAAATCACGGAAATTGGCCACGATCTTGCCAACCAATTCGTTGACGATCCGGCGATCGGCCAACACATAGTCCGGCCCGATGCAGATTTGACCGGAATTCATCAGCTTCACCCACGCGATGCGTCGCGCCGCGACATCTATATCGGCGTCGGCGGCGACGATCACCGGGCTCTTCCCACCCAGTTCGAGGGTGACTGGGGTCAGGGTCGGCACGGCGGCAGCCATAATCTTTTTACCAACCTCGGTGCCGCCGGTGAACAACGCATGATCGAATCCCGCCGCCAGCAGCTGCTGCGTGACGCCGGCATCACCCTCAATCACCCGCACAGCCTCTGGGTCGACGTACTTCGGAAGCCATTGCGCTAAGAACGCCGATGTGGCGGGCGCCAACTCCGACGGTTTGACCACCGCGCAGTTACCGGCCGCTACCGCGGCCACCAGCGGTGCAAGACTCAGATACAAGGGGTAGTTCCATGGCCCGATGACCAGCACCACACCTAGCGGGTCATATTGCACCCACGCGCGAGCAGGCAACTGCGCTAACGGCAATGACGTACGCCGTCTGCGCATCCATTTCTTCAGATGCTTGCGTGCGTATACAGCTTCGCCCTTGGTCGAGGCGACATCACCTAGCCAAGCCTCAGCCGCAGAACGGCCCAAGTCTTTGGCCAACGCAGCAGCGATCTCAGACTCCCGCTCCTCGACCAACCGCTCAATCCCACGCAGTTGCGCCAGCCGCCATTCCAGCGGTCGGGTGCGGCCGGTATTGAAGACGCGGCGGAGGTCGGCCAGCACGCTGGCGCTATCGGTCGTCTCCAGTGCATGAACAGTCATGAATTCTCCTGGGGTGCCTCAGATTTCGGGAGCGGGCACTACACCACTGGCCACCGCCCCGGCGATGCCACCGTCAACTGCCAGCGCCTGACCATTGACCCACCGGGCCTCATCGGAGGCCAAAAACAACACCACGCTGGCGATATCATCTGGATCCGCGTGCCGTCCCAACAGGTTCTTCAATCCATCGAGGGTGTCCTTGCCCATCGACTCCTCGAAGTCCGCTAGGATCGGCGTCTCCACCGGTCCGGGCAACACCGCATTGATGCGAAATCCCATCTCGGCCAGCGCCAAACCCATCGACATGGCGTAGACGGTGCTGACTTCCTTGGAGAAGTTGTAAGCGTTTCCCTGCTGCGGGTTGGCCTTGAACCAGGCGGCACCTTCTTCGAAGGTGTCGGTGGACAGGAGATCGCGGATTGCGTCTAGCCGCAGCGGCCAACCGAAGCCGGCGGTCGACGACACTATGGTGACCGACCCGCCGGGCTTCAGGCGCTGGAAGAGCGACTCGGTCAGGTGACGCACCGCAAGGCTGTTGACGGCCAACACCAGGTCGGCGGGCGCGGTGCCGGGGATGCCGGCAACATTCATCAGGCCGTCGAACTCACCGTCGAGTTGCTCCACGGCGGAGTCGATGCTGTGCGGGTTTGCCAGGTCGACCTCGATGTGTCGAGTCACCTTGGCCTTCGGTTGGTTACGGTCCAGGCAGTGGACTTCGGCGCCCACCGCCAACAATTGCTCTGCGACCGCATGGCCGATGCCGGACGCCGCGCCGGTCACGACGTAGCGTTTGCCCTTGAAGTCGGTCATGAGTCTCCTAATCGAGTGTGTAAGGCAGCGATTTGACTGCGGTGATGAAGTTGCCGGTCAGATATTCGGGTTCGCCCAGCCGCAGGTTCGGCGCCCGAAAGATCAACTCGCGGAATATCGATTCCAGCTGCATCTTGGCCATGAAAGCGCCCATGCAAAAGTGCGGTCCACCACCGCCAAATGCGACGTGGGGGTTCGGCGATCGGGTGATGTCGAACTTATTAGGGTCGGTGAATACCCGCTCATCGCGGTTCGCCGACGAGTAGACCATCGTCACCCAGTCGCCCTCGCGGATGTGCTGGCCGTGCAGCTCGGTGTCCTGAGTGGCGGTGCGCCGGAAGGTCATCACCGGGGTGGCCCAGCGTACAAACTCATCGATCGCAACCTTAATGTGCCCGTCGAAGTCCCTCTCCAGCAACGCTTTCTGCTCGGGGAACTGCTGCAACGCGATCGCCGTGAAGGTGGTGGTGGTGCGGGTGGTGTCGTTGCCCGCCACTGAAAGCAGGACGAAGTAGGGGCCCAGCTCGTCGTCGGTCAGGCGGCGCCCGTCGACCTCCGCTTGAACCAGCGAGGTCATCAAATCGTTCTGCGGGTGCTCACGTCGCGCCTCGGCCAGGCCGATGCCGATGTTGAGCAGTCCGACCAAGGAATCGGTCAACACTTCCGCGGGTTCACGACCGGCTGCGACCTCGGGGTCGGCCCACGCCACCATGCCGTCGGCCAGGTGTGCCGCCTCGTCACGTTGGTCCTCGGGCAGACCGAGCATCTCGTAGATGGTCCACATCGGCAGGCGCTTGGAAACCTGCTCGACGAAGTCACCCTCTTTGGTCTTGAGTAAGTCGTCGACGATCGACTTCGCCTGGTGGTTGATCTGCTCCTTGATCTTGTTGACCTGGCGAGGCGTGAAAACCGAACTGACGAGCCGGCGCAGGCTGGAGTGCTTTGCGCCGTCCATACCCAGGAAGGACAGTGTGGCATCGAGCAGCTCTTCGGGAACGGCCTCGAAGTTGACTCCCTGACCGGAGCAGAAGATCTCGGGGTTCTTGCTCACATAGCCGACGTCCTCATGGCGGGTGACTACCCACACTCCGTCGATCTCGGGCTCCATCATGGAGCCCTCCATCGGGCGGTGCCAGCTGACAGGACGTTCGTCGCGCAGGATCTTGAACGCCTTTTCGCGCTCGTCGAAGTTCTGCGCCCAGAAATCCTCCGTCGATACATTCACCGGGTCGAAGGGTGGACGGTCGATCTTTTGCGTTGTCTCAGTACTCATGCATTTGCCTCCATGTAGCGGGCCTTGAGGCTCCTCTTCACGAGCTTGCCGGTGGCCGTTCGGGGTAGCTCGTCGATGAAGTCCACAGTGCGGGGTGCTTTGTAGTGTGCGATGCGTTCCCGGACGTAGGCGATGATCTCGTCAGAAAGTTCGGCGGATGGTGTTGTCCCGGGCCGCAATTGGACTACTGCTTTGACCTGTTCGCCCATCTCCGGATCGGGCACACCGATCACCGCGACATCGAAAACCTTCGGGTGCAGTGCGAGGACGTTCTCGACTTCCTGCGGGTAGATGTTCACCCCGCCGGAGATGATCATGAAGGCCTTGCGATCGGTAAGGAATAGGTAGCCGTCCTCATCGACATAACCGATATCACCGACGGTAGACCAATTTTTGTGCGCAGGATGCCGTGAGGCAGCAGTCTTTTCGGGATCGTTGAGATATTCGAAAGGTACGACGTCGCGCTCGAAGTAGATGGTGCCAACGGTCCCCGGCGGTAGCTCGCTGCCGTCGTCGTCGCAAATGTGCAAGACACCGAGTGCGGCTTTGCCAACCGATCCGCGCTTGTTTGTCCATTCGGCGGTGGTGATGATGGTGCTGCCGTGCTGCTCAGTCGCACCGTAGTATTCGACCAGGATCGGGCCCCACCACTTGATCATCGCGTCCTTGACATCGGGCGGGCACGGGGCGGCGGCATGCACCGCCATTCGTAGCGACGAGACGTCATAGGAGTTACGCACCTCGTCTGGCAACTGCAACATCCGGACGAACATCGTCGGGACCATTTGCGTCACCGTCACCCGATACTTCTGGACAGCGGCCAGCGCCGTGTCAGCGCCGAAGCGCTCCATCAGAACGACGGTGCCGCCCAGCGCCTGAACGCCGCCGCACCACTTCAGCGGCGCGGTGTGATAGATCGGCGCCGGCGACAGATACACGTCATCGGCGGAAATCTTGAACGCATGCGCCAAGAGCCCGACCAGGGGGTCCCCGGATTCGTCGACCTGGATCGGCAGCAGATGCGGCTTGATGCCCTTGGGCCGCCCGGTAGTGCCTGAGGAATACAACATCTCCGAACCGCGCGGCTGATCAGGCAGCCGTGCGTCGGTTGCAGCCATGAGCTCGCCATACGGGTGATACCCGTCGATAGCACCGCCGAATGAGTACCAGTGCTGGACCTTCGGAACCAGGTCGAGCACTGCTTCGGCCAGCTCCTGCACACCAGCGGAAGCGATGACCACCCGAGCCCCGCAATCCCGCAGGATGTAGGCCGCTTCCTCGGCCGCCAGATGCCAATTGACAGCGGTGATGTACAGACCGGAACGTAGTGCTGCCCAATAAATCTCAAATGCTTCGGCGGCATTGTCCGAGATCATCGCAATGACGTCGCCTTTGCGCAGGCCGATCGCATGCAGAGCGGATGCGAGCCGAGCCGAATTGTCATCGAGTTCTTTGTAGGTGAGCACCCGGCCCGACTCCGCCATGATCACGGCCGGACGATCGGGCGCAGACGCCGCATGTGTGCCTGGAAACATCAGCTCAGACGAGCAGGTCGTCGCGACCGTCGTTCTTGAGTCGCTCGATGTAGGTCGGATAGAGCTTCTTGCCCAGCGGAGCCAGCTTGAGCAGACTTCCCACATTGCCGTCGACCTTGATCTTCCTCTTGGCCATCGCCAACGGCAGGTTGACCTTGCCCTGCCAGTACCCGTTGCCGGTATCGGCTGTCATCGACATGGTCGCCGATGGCGCCGGTCCGCCCTCTAGCCCTTCACGTACCGACTTGTTGGCCATGTCGATGACAACGACAGCATCCGGATCGGTGAAGTCGAACGCGACCACGAGTCCGGTATCGACCAGTTTGGGCCCGATCTCCTCATCTTCAAAGGCGGTCTCGAAAATCCCGCCGATGTACTTCGTGACCTCCGCCGAGTCTTTAAACCCCATTGTCATCCTTAATTTATTTTCGATTTAATTCTGCCAGTTCGGAGGGTGCTATCCGGACTCTGAACGCAGCTATGACCCCCGTCACAGACGACGATACCATAAGCCAACTTATGGTCAAGGCGCGTGGCCGCCCGCCTGCATGGCGAGGAAGCATCCTGCGCCGCCGCCACTCTGAGAGCGCGCACATCGATCAGACGCCTGATTCGATCAACGGGCCATGGAGGTCAGCTGCTGCACGAGCCGGTACTTTTGAACTTTCCCGGTCGGCGTAGTCGGCAGGTCCTCGGCATGACAGAAAACCACCCGCTTGGGCACTTTGAAGCGGGCCAGTCGTGCCCGGCAAATCTCGAGCACATCGCTTTCGGTCAGTGCGGCATCTGGCACCGGAACGACGACAACACACCCGATCTCGCCCCAGCGGTCGTCGACCAAGCCGACGGCGAACGCTTGGCTGATCTCCTCGTGTGCCGCCAACACGTCCTCGATCTCCTTGGGCATCACCAGCTCACCACCGCTCTTGTACAGCTCTTTGCTGCGGCCCGTCACCTCGAGGTAGCCGTCGGTGCGCACCCGCCCGAGGTCACCGGAGAAAAGCCATCCGTCACGCAGGATCGCCGCCGTCTCGTCGGGACGGTCCCAGTACATGAGCATCACCGTCGGTCCCCGCGACACCAACTCACCTTCGTCGCCAATCGGCAAGTCCTCACCCGTTTCTGGATGCACCGCCTTGTACACAACGAGTGCCTCGCTGCCCCGGACCGATGCGGCTCCGGCAATTTTCGGCTTTCCGGCAGTTTCGGATGTCAAATACAGGGGGTCTTCGGGACGCGTCAACGTCATCGCTCCGCCGCACTCGGTCATTCCGTAACCTGTGACGATCTCGCGGACGCTGAACTCTTCTTCGATCCGCTGCCACAACCAGATCGGTGCCGGCGCCGACCCGCACAGGATCGCGCGCAAGGAGCTCAGATCGTAGTCTCGGCGGGCCGCGCTCTCGACCATCGCAACAGCCATAGTGGGAACGCAGAGCATATCGCTGGCTCGGTGGCGTTCAATTCCAGCGAAATATCCCTCGGCGCTGAATGCGGTCTGCGGGATTATCGCGCCGCCGGTGAACATCACCGACAACAACCCTTCGATGTAAGCGAACATGTGATAGCACGGCAGCGAGAACAAGATGCGCCGGCCGTCCTCGTAGGCTCGCGTCAGTGCCGATGCGTACGCGGTGCGCAGCACTGCATCATGGGTGACCAGGACCCCTTTGGGGGAGCCGGTAGTACCGGAGGTGTAGAGCATGTCGCAGGCGTTATCGGGATCAGCAACGAAAGCATCCGCGGCGCCACGGTTTTGACGCCCAAGAGCCGCCACACCAGCCAGCGTCAAGCAGCCGGGCCGTGCAGGGCTGTCGGTGTCGAACAGCACCACCTGGCAGCCCTTTTTCGATCGCGGCGAAGCCCAACCCGGCAACATCTCATCGAGCATCGACTGGTAGTCGAGTCCGCGAAAGCTGGTCATGGTGACCAGCAGTCGGCATCCAGAATCGGAAAGCAGGTAGCCCAACTCGTCGCGTCGGTAGAAGAAATTGATCGGAACCGCGATCGCGCCGACCCGCGCAATCGCGAACTTCACCGCCACAAACTGGGGGTAATTTGCCATGATCATGCCGATGCGATCGCCCGGACCTATACCGAGTGCGGCAAAACCATCAGCCAGCCGTTTGGAGTCTTCTGCCACTTCGGCATAACTGAGCTGCGCGTGGTCGGTCAATACCAGAGGACGGTTGCCGTACCGGCCGGCGCAGATGTCCAGCCATTCGGCAAGCGTATGCGCTCGCCACACCGGAAAGCTCTGCCGAAGTGCTTCTCTTCGCGTCTCGATGTCTGCGGTCAACGGCGATGCCCAGCCATGTTGGGTTAGTGCTATCCCACCGGATTTGTGCCGAGTTTGGCACCCGACATGTCGCTGATATCGGTCCAGCGGTTGGTGATTTCCTCCAGGCTCGGCGGCGTGGCGAAGGTGACGCCGTCGTTCTGGAACTGTGCGACCCGCTGCACAAGCCCGCCGCCGACCACGAACACCGAGCCGGATCCCCGATTCTCCTCGGAGACAAGGTAACCGACGGCCGGTGCGACGTGGTCAGGGTCTAGTTTGTCCAAGACCTCTTGGGGTGCGATGTCGGCGGTCATCCGGGTGGCCGCCATCGGGGCGACCGCGTTTGCCAGGATGCTGTACTTCGCGCCTTCGATCGCCAAAGTGTTGATCAGGCCGACCAGACCCAGCTTGGCTGCTCCGTAGTTGGCCTGGCCGAAATTGCCGTACAGCCCGCTAGTTGAGGTGGCCATCACGACCCGACCGAACTTCTGCTCGCGAAAATACGGCCACGCCGCCCGAGTTACCTGGTAACCGCCGTAGAGGTGGACCTTGATCACTGCATCCCAGTTGTCGTCGGTCATCTTGTGGAATGCTCCATCCCGCAGGATCCCCGCGTTGTTTACCACTCCGTGCACGGCCCCGAACTGCTCGATCGCGGTCGCGACAATCGCCTCGGCCCCCTCTCGGGTGACCACGCTCGAGTAATCGGCGACCGCCCGACCGCCAGCACCCCGAATCTCCTCGACCACCGCGTCGGCCATGCTGGAGTCCGACCCAGATCCGTCTCGAGCCCCGCCCAAGTCGTTGACGACGACCAGCGCGCCGTTGGCAGCAAGGAATTTCGCATAGGACCTGCCCAGGCCGCCCCCGGCTCCGGTGACGATCACGACTTTGTCTTGCACTCCGGGCACTTGTGATTCCTCCACGGGTGTAACGTGCTGCTTGCTTTGTTTAAGCTAGATTAAAATGTTGAGACGAGTCAAGCATGCAAATATCGACGCAGTGGGGCTGCCATCCGCCCCTGCTGCTCGCCATCCCCGGTTCGTGCCACCCGGCCCGGCATGCTCGAAGACGCCCGCCTGGTTCCGGCCTTCGATCGGTGACCGTCGACGACTCCCGGGACTCGCGGATCGAATCTGGTCTCTTCCGACAGGAGCGAGGATGCCGGTCGGGCGCTACCAACTAGAGTCCCAATCAGTGTCAGGGTGAGGTCGCCGCGTGTTGCGGTGGTTGGATCCTGATCACCTGATGTCTGGCTCGTAGACTCGCTGCCGCCTTCGGGTTGGCGTCCATGCGTTTTGTCGGCATCAAGTGTGAAGGACCGGTCGGCGTGACTTGATAGCGCCTCTGTGTGTCAAGCGGCGTCGGGAAGGAGGTTCCGTTGGTCGCGTTTCATTGTGCGGTAGATGACGTTGGAGAGCCTGCGCTTGAGGGCTCGGCGAGCTTCAGCGGGCGTCTTGCCTTCGGAGACCTTGCGCCGGTAGTAGTCCTGCCCGAGTCCGGTGTCTCGGATTTGGCACGTCGCGATGATGTGGAGCACGCAGTTGAGGGATCGGTTACCGCCAGTGTTCAGTCGATGCCGGGTTTTGTTGCCGCTGGAGGCTTCCAACGGTGCGCTGCCGGTGTAGCTGGCGAAGTGATGCTCGGTAGGAAACCGATCGATGTTGCCGACATGGCCGAGGATTTTCGCAGCGAGGACGATGCCCACCCCGGGCAGGTTGGTAAGCGTGGTTCTGCTGGCGTCGACGGCATGTCGCATCTGATGTTCGTTGTCTTTGGTGGTGCGGTCGAGGCGACGCAGGTCGGCAAGAAGGTCTCGGGCGAGGTCTCGCCGGCAACAGTCAGTGGCGGTGACTGGCCGGGTCCGTCGAAGAAGTTCGGCGGCCTTGTCGGCGGACAGGTCGATCGGGGCGCCTCCGGGAATCAGATCGCGCAGCAGGACATGGAGCCGTTTGAGCAGCCGGGTGCGCTCATTGACGAGGTCGTCGCGGCGTTCGGTCAACAACCGCAGGATCGTGGCCTGGTCTTCGGAGCACACCTGGCGCAGATCTGGCCGGAACAATGCGACCTGCGCGACATGAAGTGCGTCTGCCGCATCGGTCTTTCGGTCCCCACCGGTGGCCAGCATCCGCGCCCGTGCGGAGAGCGTGGAGGGCACGTCGACGACATGCTCGCCGTCAGCAGCGAGCTGCTGAGCGATACCGCGGCCCAAACCGCGAGCGCCCTCGACGGCGAATCGACTCTCGGGCCAGCGCTGGGACCAGGCCATCAGTTGGCCAAAAGTGCCTGCATTGACCGGGAATCGAGGCTGGGCAATCTTGTTGCCGGAACTGTCGATTGCCACTGCGGTGTGAGTGGATTTATGCGGATCGATGCCGATCAGGATCACAGATGGCCGTCCTTGCGCTCGTTGGGATGGGGGCGTGCGCGGTGGGCATCCTGACTTCAAGTCGGTCTACTTGCATGCCTCTGTCGAACCACACCGCGAGGGTGCCGGAAGGCGGTGGCATGCTATCAATGAGCCAGCCCATCGGGCGGCAAGGAGCAGTGCGAGCCAGTGCCATCCGGCACCCTCGGACGCTACGAGGATGAAGATCCTCGCGGCATCCGGCTGTCTGTCATTCAACAAGTCAGGAGCGTGGCACCGCCCCCGACTGAGATGTGTCCGCCGACCGGCCCAACCGTCACCTCACAGTGAAGGAGGCAACCACCATGGTTGTTGTTGGAGCCGATGTCCACAAGCGCACGCATACGTTCGTCGCGGTCGACGACGTCGGGCGCAAGCTTGGCGAGAAGGTCGTTACGGCGACCAGCGCCGGACATCACCAAGCGTTGCGCTGGGCCATCACGGAGTTCGGGCCGGACCTGTGCTGGGGTATCGAAGACTGCCGGCATCTGTCGGCGCGGTTGGAACGCGACTTACTCACCTGCGGGCAGCAGGTGGTGCGGGTGCCACCGAAGTTGATGTCTCAGGTGCGGGCCTCGGCGCGTACCCGAGGAAAGTCCGATCCGATCGATGCGTTGGCCGTGGCCCGGGCGGTGCTGCGTGAGCCCGATCTTCCGGCGGCCTCCCATGATGAGGTGTCACGAGAGTTGAAGCTACTGGTTGATCGGCGTGAAGACCTTGTCGCACAACGAACTTCGACGATCAATCGACTGCTGTGGAGGGTCCACGAACTTGATCCGGCACACGCTCCGCAACCGCGCTCGCTGGACCTGGCCAAGCACCCCGCCCTACTCGCGGCGTGGCTGGAGCTGACACCTGGGCTGGTGGCAGAGCTGGCCCGTGACGAGCTCGCCGATATCACCCGACTCAGCGAGCAGATCAACATGCTGGCCAAGCGTATCGGTGAACGCGTCCGCGCAGCAGCCCCTGCGCTGCTGGCGATGCCGGGCTGCGGTGAACTCACCGCAGCCAAAATCGTGGGCGAGGCCGCAGGGGTCACCCGGTTCAAGAGCGAGGCCGCGTTTGCCCGCCACAGCGGGGTCGCACCGATTCCGGTGTGGTCGGGCAATACCGCCGGCCGGGTCCGGATGACGCGCTCAGGCAACCGCCAACTCAACGCCGCGCTACATCGCATCGCAATCACCCAGATCCGTCTGGCCGGTCTTGGCCAGACCTACTACCGCAAGCGACTCGAGACCGGCGACTCCAGTACCGAAGCCCTGCGCTGCCTCAAACGGCGCCTCGCTCGTGTCGTCTTCCACCACCTACACACCGATCAAAAAACCGTCAAAACGCTTGCCAACCGGCAGCGGCTTGACATAGGAGAATCTCAATGAAGTTGTCAAGCCACCGCGGCGTTAGGTGCGGTGGGTTGATAGATCCTGTGGTCGCGCAGCATGGCCCACAGGACGTTGAGGCGTCGGCGGGCCAAGGCGAGGACGGCTTG
>NZ_JBYCKY010000644.1:0-17294 GCF_057473605.1 Mycobacterium sp. TH-M82
GTCCAGCAGCTGCCAGCCGGTGTCGCCGACCACCCGCGGCCAGAAGTAGCGCAGCTGCCGGCGCGCGGCGGCGTGGAAGGTCAGCGCCTGCACGGATTCCACCGAGGCGCCTCTCCCGCCACCCGAGTGTGTCGCGGCATCCAGCGCACGCAGCCGGGATCGCATCTCACCGGCGGCACGCTGGGTGAACGTCACCGCCAGCACCTGCCCGGCGGCGACGTGGCCGGCGGCGACCAGCGCGGCAATCCGGTGGGTGATGGTGCGGGTCTTGCCGGTTCCCGCACCGGCCAGCACGCAGACCGGGCCCCGCGGTGCCAGCACGGCCTCGCGCTGCTGGTCGTCGAGGCCGGCGATCAGCGGGTGCAGGGAATCCGCTGAGTCCGCAGTCATGGCGTCTATCTTGGCAGGGGCGGCCGACTACATTGGGAAGCCTATGACCGCGAGCGACGCGCCACTGACCATCTACACGACACGCTGGTGCGGCTACTGCCGCCGGCTCAAGATCGTGTTGGCGAAATTCGGTATCCGCTACGACGAGATCGACATCGAGGCCGAGCCGACCGCGGCGGCGTTCGTCGCGTCGGTCAACCACGGAAACCGGACCGTGCCGACGGTCCGGTTCGCCGACGGCTCGACGCTGGCCAATCCGACCGGGAGCGAGGTCAAGGCCAAACTAGCCGAGCTGGCCCAGCTCACCGGGGAACTTTAACCCAGCTTTAACCCAGGCTTAACCCAGCTCAGCCCACGACTCGATGATCACCCGGGCGATCGAGACCGCACCCGGCAACAGGAGTTTCGGCTCTGGCCCGCCGGCCCCGTCAAACCCGCCGGCCCCGCTGGTCCAGTCACCGGCGTCGAGTGCGGCGCGGACCTCGCCGCGGGTGAACCACGCCGCCTCGGCGATCTCGCCATCGCTGAACACGAAATCCTGAGCCGGGTCGCCGACGGCGTGGAAGCCGACCATCAGCGAGCGTGGAAACGGCCACGGCTGGCTGCCCAGATAGCGCACGTCATGAACGGTCAGCCCGATCTCCTCGCGGACCTCCCGGACCACGCAGGCTTCGAACGACTCCCCGGCCTCGACGAACCCGGCCAGCAGTGAAAACCACCGCGGCGGCCACTGGGTCTGGCGGGCCAGCACCGCGCGGTCGCCGCCGTCGTGGACCAGACAGATCACCGCCGGGTCGATACGCGGGAACTCCTCTTGCCCGGTGACCGGGTCGACCCGTGACCAGCCGTTGCGCGCCGGTGTGGTCGGCGTACCGTCGACGGCGGAAAATCGGGCGCGGTCGTGCCAGTTCAACAGCGCGGAGGCCGACGCCACCAGCTGCGCGCTGACGTCGTCGAACACCGGGCCCGCCCGGCGCAGGTCCACCACGCGGGCGTTGTCGGCAAAACCGCCGGGTGCGGTCAGCGGACCGCGGACCGCCCAGACCTGGCGGCCGCCTTCGATACGACCCAGCAACACCGCCTCCGGCGGTGGCGCGTCGGCCAGTTCGGCCGCGTCGGCGAGCACCACCCGGCCGTTGGCCACCAGCACCTGGTCGCGGACATCGACCCGCAGCAGCGCGGCGTGCGCCCATCCGGCGGTGGCGGCGTCGACGTCGGTGCGCACCCGGCCGGCCCGATCGACACCGACCCGGGACAAAATCGGCACCTGGCGCAGCTGAAAATCCATTAGTTGCCCGCGCCCCGCACGTAGAGCAACCGGTCGCCGGCCTCGACGGCGTCAACCTCCGGCGCGTCCACCCGCAGCAGCTGACCGTCACGGACCACACCGAGCACGATGTCGCGTAGGTGTCGCGGTGATCCGCCGACCTCTTTCTGCTCCACCTCCCGTTCGGCGATGGCGAAGCCGGCGTCCGGCGTCAGCAGGTCCTCGATCATCTCCACCACGTTGGGGGTGGTGGTTGCGACACCGAGCAGCCGACCGACGGTCTCCGCGGACACCACCACCGAGTCCGCACCCGACTGCTGCAGCAGGTGTTGATTCTCCCGCTCCCGGGTGGATGCCACGATGGTGGCTTTGGGCGCAATCTCGCGCGCGGTCAGCGTGACCAGCACCGAGGTACCGTCATCACTGGTGGCCACCACGACCGAGGCCGCACGCTCGGCGCGTGCCTGCCGCAGCACATCGGACCTGGTGGCATCGCCGTGCACCGTCACCAGCCCGGCGGCTTTGGCTTGGTCGAGCGCAGCCTGGTCGGTGTCGACGACGACGATGTCACCCGGAACGATCTCGTCACCGAGCATCGCCGCGACCGCGGTTTTGCCTTTGGTGCCGTAGCCGATGACGACGGTGTGGTTGCGCACCCTGTGCCTCCAACGTTGGGTTCGGAATGCCTGCCGGGATGTTTCGGTGAACGCCTCGAGCGTGGTACCCACCAACAGGATCAGGAACGCGACCCGCAGCGGGGTGATAACCAGAACATTGACCAGGCGCGAGAACTCGCTGACCGGGGTGATGTCGCCATACCCGGTCGTCGACAGCGTCACAGCCGAGTAGTACAGGCAGTCCAGGAACGTCAACTGCTCGCCCCGCACGTCCTGGTATCCGTCGCGATCGATGTAAACGATAAAGGTTGCGGTGAACAGCGCCGCCAGCGCGATGAGCACCCGGCGGTAAACGAGGCGGCCGGGCCCGGCCTGGCGCTGCGGCATCCGCAGCACGCCGGCGTGCGCGCCACTGGGCTGGGCGGTCAGTGTCTCGTCGAGGCCGCGCAGCGGTTGCCAGTTAGTCCTGGCCACGACGGACGGTCACCGGTCAACCTGACGCACGGACACACTCTAACCACGGCAGTCACTGGATCAACAATCCAACAGCGCGGCGAGCGCCCCGACGTCGGCCAACACATCGGGTATGACGGTGACCCCGGTGCGCACGTAGTGGAAGGCGGCGCGCACCGAGGATTCCGGGCAGCCCGCCAGCGCCGCCCACGCGAACCGGTAGACACCGAGCTGAACCGCGGCCTGACGCAGCGCCTCCCGACCGGCCGGCTGGATACCGGTCTTCCAGTCCACCACGATGAATCCCCCGTCCTCGGCGAACACCGCGTCGATGCGTCCGCGCACGACGGTGGCCGCGACGGCCATCTCGAACGGCACCTCGACCGCGACCGGCGTGCGGTCGGCCCACGGCGAGGCGAGAAATGCCGCCTGCAGTTCGCTCAACTCGGCGGCGTCGGCGAGGGCGGTGTCGGTGTCGCCGGCACCGGGCAGATCGGCGAGGTCGAACAGTCGCCCCACACCGTAGAGCCGCTGCACCCAGTCGTGAAACGCACTGCCGAGCAATGCCTGTGGGTCCGGTCGGGTGGGCAGCCGGCGGCGCAACCGATTCCGTGCGGCGGCCGGATCACGGCCCAAGTCGACCAGATCGGTTACCGAGATCTGGCTGGGCGGAGCCGGGACTGGCGACGCCACCGCCCGAACACGCTCGGCCAGCAGCGCGTCGACGTCGGTGACCCAGGGGGAATCCCGATCCACTTGTCGGGGACAGTCGGCGGCCATGTCCGCTATCGCCGCGGTGACCAGCGCAGCTCCCCGTTCGACGTCGCCGCGGCGCGCACCCAGCGGATCCACCGGCCAGGCCGCTTGTATCACGCTGTCGCGCAGCGGGTTCCGTTCTCCGTCGGCAGGGTCGGGCGCCCAGTGTTCGACGACGCCGCCGCAGGGACCGACCACAGCCGGACCAGCCGAGCCCTCGATCGCGTCTTTGAGTTCCCTCAGGAACTCAGACGGTCCGCGCGGCGTGGCACCAGTGGCGCCCCAGTGGTAGCCGGACACCAGCAGGGTGTCTTCGGCCCGGGTGACGGCGACGTAGAGCAGCCTGCGCTCCTCGTCGATGCGTCGTTGCTCCAGTTGGCTCTGATGCTCGAAAATCTTGTCGGACAGCTGTTTCCGGTTGGTTATGTCGCCAGTGTCCAGCACCGGCACGCCGTGTGCTCCCGGCGTGGCGCGGTCCGCGCGCAACAGCGGCGGCAACTCGGCGACCTCGGTGAGCCAGCTGCTTTTCGACGCGGTGGACGGGAACACCCTGGCCACCAGGTGCGGCACCGCCACCACTTGCCACTCCAGCCCCTTCGCGGCGTGCACGGTGAGCACCTGAACCCGGTCGGTGGCGACCGCAGGACCGGCTGTGGGCAGTCCATTTTCCACCAGCGCGGCCGCATCCAGGTAGGCCAGCAGCCTCGTCACCGATGCCGACGCCCCGGCCCGCTCGGCGTAGCCGACCACCAGGTCGGCGAACGCGTCCAGGTGCTCGGTACCGGCCCGGCCGACGTCCGCCGGCGAGATACCGGCCCGCACCTCGCAGTCCAGTCCGAGCACCCGGCGCAGCTCGGCGACCAGATCGGGCAGCGGGTGGTGGAGATGGGCGCGCAGGGTTCTCAGCTCGTCGGCCAACGCGACGATGCGGCGGTATCCGGCGGCCGAATAGCCGGCCGGCGACCCGGGATCGGCGATGGCGTCGGCCAAGCAGGCGCCGTCGGCGCCTGCTTCGGCCGCGATCTGCGCCGGTGACAGGGGCCGGTCCGGGCCGCGCGGCCCATCCAGATCGACGGCGCGGTGCCACAGCGCCACGAGGTCGCTCGCGCCGAGCCGCCACCGCGGGCCGGTCAATACCCGCATCGCGGCAGCGCCGGCCGCCGGGTCGGCGACCAGCCGCAGCGTCGCGATGAGGTCGGCGACCTCGGGTACGAACAACAGCCCGGCCAGTCCGACCACCTCGACCGGAATCCCTTTGTCACGAATCGCCTCGGCCATCGGTGCCGCGTCGGCGTTGCGGCGCACCAGCACCGCGGCCGTCGGCGGCGCGACACCCCCAGCCCGGGCCCGCCGGTAGCACTGCTGCAGGTGAGTGGCAACCCACTCCCGTTCTGCCTGCACGTCGGGGAGTAACGCCGCGCGCACGGTGCCCGCCGGTGCGCCGGGACGCGGACGCAGGGTGCGCACCGACCCTGCTACCGGCGCCCCTCGCGACCTCTGCCGTGCGGCCGCCGAGACGGCGTTGGCCAACTGCAGAACCCGGGGCGGGTTGCGCCAGCTGGTCCGTAACTCCAACGTCAGCGCCGGGGTTCCGTCGGAGTGCGGAAAGTCGGTGGCGAACTGCGGCAGGTTGGTCGCCGACGCACCCCGCCAGCCATAGATCGACTGGATGGGATCGCCGACCGCCGTCAGCGCCAGCCCGTCGTCGACCCCGCCGCCGAACAGCGACGACAACGCGATCCGCTGGGCATGTCCGGTGTCCTGGTACTCGTCGAGCAGCACCACCCGGTAGGTGTTCCGCAGCTCCGCACCGACCTGGCCGAACTCTGACGCCAACCGCGCGGCGGTGGCCATCTGCTGCCCGAAGTCGATCGCCTTCTCAGCCCGCATCCGCTGATGGAGCGCGTCGATGAGCGGAATCAGCTCGGCGCGTCGGGTCTGGGTGGCCAGCAACCGCAACAGCCACTGGCTCGGCCCCGAGTCACGCCCGCCGCGCCCGTCACCGGCAGGCAAGGTATGCACCAGCCGCTCCAGCTCCACGTGGGTGTCTGCCAGGGCGGCGGTGTCCACCAGGTGTTCGGTCAGCTGCCCGGCCAGCCGCAGCAGCACCGTGGTGACCGCGGCCGGGTCCTTGTCGGTGTGCAGTTCCCCCCGATACCCGTTGACCACGTCGAATGCCAGCTGCCACAGCTCGGTTTCGCTGAGCAGGCGGGTATCCGGCTCGACTCCCGACAGCAAACCGTGCTCGCGCAGCAGCGAGCCCGCGAAGGCGTGGTAGGTGCTGACCGTCGGCGCACCGGCCACAGCGGCGGTGTCTGTGCTCGGCCCGCAGCCCGGGCCGGCGCCGGCACAGCCGGGCAGTCGGGCACCGGCCAACCGGGCCAGCCGGGACCGCACGCGGCGAGCTAGCTGGCCGGCCGCCTTGCGGGTGAACGTCAATCCCAGCACCTGGCCGGGTTCGGCGTATCCGTTGGCGACCAGCCACACCACCCGCGCGGCCATCGTCTCGGTCTTGCCGGCGCCGGCGCCGGCGATGACGACCAGCGGACCCGGTGCCGCGGCGATGACCGCGGCCTGCTCGGCGGTGGGTGCGACCAAGCCGAGCAGCGATGCCAGCTCGCCCGGGTGATAACGCGGGGCCGGGTGATGGTGTTGGGCCGCCCCGATCGGCGTCACCGGCCGGCCCTTGCGGTGTGGGCGGGGCAGCCGGACCGGATCGGGCAGTGCACGCAGCCATCGTTGACCCGGGCGACGAACTGTGGTCCGGCGGTCGCGGTGGCGGCCCGCCGAATGAGGTTGCGCCAGTCATCGCGGCCTTCGGGCGTCAACGGGTCCTGCTCGCGTTCGGTGGCGCCTGCGGCGGTGGACTTGCTGGGCTTGCCGAGGTAGACGAGCCGGGCACCACCGGGCTCGGCTCCGGCGACGGACAGCCCCTCGGTGATCGCCAACTGGTACATCGCCAGCTGGGCATGTCGTTGCGCGGCGGCCTTGCTGACCGGGGTTTTGCCGGTCTTGACGTCGACGACCACCAGCCGGCCGGCCGCGTCGCGCTCGATGCGGTCGACACGTCCGCGCAGCCGGATTTCCGGGCCGTCGATGGGTGTGTCGCCGGGTGTGTCAGGTTTGACCACCACCCCGGCTACAGCGACTTCGACACCCGCCTCGGTCAGCGCGTGGCGGGTCGCTGCCCGCCATTGCACGAAGGTGTCCAGCATTGCGCGGTGGCGGGCCAGCTCGTTTGCCGCATACCAGGGCGCCTGGAACGGCAGCCGGTCCCACACCCGGTCCAGCTGCGCCGCCAACCCGGCGGCTCGGCTGGACGAGCCGTCCGACGCGGCGACCAGCGCGTGCACCAGCGAGCCGGCAACCGATCGCAGCAACCGACCGCTGTGGGGATCGGTTCCGCCGTGGCGCTCCACCAGCCAGCGCAGTGGACAGTCGACAAGGGTCTGCAGCGACGACGGCGACAGCGTGACGACCTGCCCGCTCTGCCCGCTCTGCCCCGAGCCTGCGCGCCACAGCGGCTCGTCGGTGCTGACCGGAGCCATGCCGTACCAACCGTCCGGGCCGGCACCTTGCACCCCGGCTTTGGCAAGTCGAGCTAATTGTGTCGCCGCGCAGGCACGGTCGTCGTCGTCGACGGTTCCCACCGGAGCACACACCACACCGCGCAGCCGGCCCACCACCGCCGCGGGCGACAACACCGGCGGCGCCGCCTCCGCCACGCCCCAGCTGCCAGGCTCGCCTGTGTCGCCCGAGCCGTCGGCCCACGGCGCCAACTCGAAGAAAAAGCCGGATGGAGTTTCGTCGCCGGCGCCGCCGGCTGACCCGTCGACAGCGGTCACCACCAGCCGGCGCCGGGCACGCCCCATCGCCGCGACCAGCAGCCGCCGCTCCTCGGCCAGCAACGGCGCCCGGACCGAGGCGTCGGTGCCGACCCCGTCCAGAACGTCCAGCAACCGCTGGGTCCGCAGCACACCGCCGCGCGGAGCGGTGTTGGGCCACAGCCCCTCCTGCAGTCCGGCGATGACCACCAGATCCCATTCCTGTCCGAGCGCGGCGTGTGCGCTGAGCACGCGCACCGCCTCGGCGGCCATAGTGTCCAGGACCGGCTCGACGTGCGACGCGCCCAGCCGCAGTGCCAACACATGATCGACGAACCCGCGCAGCGATACCCCGGCGGTGTGCGACACGTAGTGTTCGGCGGCGTCGAACAGCGCGGTCACCGCAGCGAGGTCCTCGTCGGCGCGGGCCCCGGCCGAGCCACCGCGCGCGCCGGCTGCCAGCCAGCGTTGCTGCAGCCCGGTTGCCTGCCACACCTTCCACAGCACGTAACGCGGATCCTGGCCGGCCCGGTCGCTGCGCGCGGCGTCGAGCACCGCCCGCACCCGGCGCAGCGGGCGGACGTGACCGGATGGCAACCGCCGGCGTTCGTCGCCGCTGAGGACCGCAACCAGCGCGTCAGCGAATTCGCGGGGTTCCTCGCAAACCGGTGGCGTCTCAGGGTCGCTGTTCGGGTTGTGGCGCATCGCACGCCGCAAGCGCCGCAACGAGACCGGGTCTACCCTGCCGATAGGTCCGGTCAGCAGCGCCAGCGCGCGTTCACCGGTCAACCCGTCGGCGGTGGCCGTCAGCACCGTCAGTAGCGCGGCCGCGGCCGGTTGCTCGGACAGCGGCCCGCCGGCGGCCGACACCGCCACCGGAATGCTGGCCGCGGCCAGCATGCCCCGCAGCCGGGCGACGGTAGGTGGTAACGACCGGACGATCACCGCCATCTGCGACCACGACACCCCGTCGATCAGGTGCGCCCGGCGCAGTGTGTCGGCGATCAGGGCGGCCTCGGCGTGGCTGGACGCAGCCAACCGCGCCGTCACCGATCCGGTGTCCGTGCCGGTCCCGTCGAGCCGTCGGGCAACGCCGGAGCCGGGAAGCCGCCCGGCGATGCCCCGGATGACCCGTGCCACCGCGGGGGCGCAGCGGTGCGACGTGGTGAGCGTCACCGACACCGGGTCGCCGCCCTGCGGGTGCCTCCAATTCGCCGTCGACAGCGCAGCAGCCTCGGCGCCGCGGAACCCGAAGACCGCCTGGTCAGGGTCGCCGGCGATGACGGTCAACCCAACACCCGCGGCCAGCACCCGCACCAGCCGGGCTGCCTGCGGGTCGAGTTGCTGCGCGTCGTCGACCAGTAGCAGCCGCAGGCGGGCGCGTTCGGCGTTCATCAGCTCCGGATCGGCTGCGAAGGCATCCAGCGCGGCACCGATCAGTTCAGCGGCTCCCAACGCCGGCACGGTGGCCTGCGGCGCCGCCGTGCCCACGGCCGCGCGCAACAGCATGACCTGCTCGTACTGCCGGGCGAACCGGCCCGCCGCCGCCCATTCGGGGTGACCGTAGCGCTGACCCAGCCGCACCAGCTGTGCCGGGTCCGTGCCACGCTCGGCGCACCGGGCCAGCAGGTCGCGCAGCTCGGTGGCGAAACCGGCGGTGCCCAGCGCCGGACGAAGCGATTCCGGCCAGGCGTCTGCCGCATCACCGGCGAGCAACTCGCCAACGATGCTGTCCTGCTCGGCGCCGGTGACCAGCCGCGGCGGCGGATCACCGGCACGCTGCGCGGCCAGCCGCAACACCGCGAACGCGTACGCGTGCACGGTCTGCACCAGCGGCTGACGGGCCACCGGCGGCAGCCCGCTGCGTTTCCGGCGGCCGGCCAACAGCGTGGTGGTCAGCGCGCTGCGGGCGCGGATCGGTATGCGGCCTGCGCCGGTCAACAGCAGGATGGATTCCGGATCGACTCCCGAGGCGATGTGGGCGGCGGCCGAGTCGATCAGCAGGCTGGTCTTGCCGGTGCCCGGCCCGCCCAGCACCGGCACCAGGCCGCGCGATGCGGGATCGAGTGCGGTTCGGGCTGCCGAGTCCCAGTGGTGGCTCATAGGGGTATGACACCACCGGGGTCCGACAAGCCGGTGAAACCGGCAGCGAGCGATGGGGTTGCTCCGGACCTAACGGCTCGGGCGCCAACGTACCGGTCCCGCCCACAGCGGAGGCTCGCCGCGGACGGAACGCGCATGGGTGACGGTTATGTGCGCCGCAGCGACGCCTTTCCGGTCTTTACCGTCTTTGCGGTCTTTGCCGACGGCTTCGACGGTCCGGTCATACTCGGCCCGGCGGCGGCGATCACGCAACAGCTCGTAGGCTGCAAGGATCTGCGCCAGTTGTTCGTCGGCATCCGAATTCGATGCATCCGAGCGGGTGTCCGGATGGTAGGCGCGCAACTGGCGTCGGTAGGCGCGGGTGATCTCATCCGTCGTCGCGGAGTGCGAGATACCGAGTGTCGCATACGGATCAGTCCTCATCCGACACCGGCGATTTCACGTCCGAGTCTGTTGGTCTGCCCGGCACGCTCAGGCGTCGATCGGTTGGCGCTTACCGTCGTGGGTGACCGCGATCCGGCGAGGCTTGGCCTGTTCGGCCACCGGAATCGTGAGACGCAGAACGCCATCGTGGTAGCCGGCCTCGATCTTGTCGGTGTCGAGATTCTCGCCGAGAAACAGTTGCCGGCTGAACACGCCGCGCGGGCGTTCGGCCGACACCGTCTCCAGACCCGGATCGAGGTCCGCGCGTTCGGCGCGGACGGTCAGCACGTTGCGCTCGACATCGAGATTGATCGAGTCGGCCTGCACACCGGGTAGATCGAACTCGACGACGAACTGTTCACCGTCTCGCCAGGCATCCATCGGCATGACCGCGGGCCGAGCCGCCGTACCCAGCATGTGTTGGGTCAAACGGTCGAGTTCGCGGAACGGATCTGTGCGCATCAGCATCATGGCTCACCTCCTGATCGCGTCACGTGATCGTCGCGTCACGTGATCTATGTAGAATGTCGCAAGTATTATATGGCATCACTGGTATATTGTGTCAAAAAGTTTTTGCAGGTTCCTGACTGGACTGGGGGATGGAGCAGCGTTTGAGCCCGGGATTGACATCGCGGTCCACACGTGGCGTCTACGGCATCTCGGTGGCGTCCGAACTCTCCGGCATCGCCGCCCAGACATTGCGGCACTACGAGCGGCGGGGGTTGGTAACCCCGATCCGTACCGAAGGGGGCACCCGCCGCTACAGCGACGATGACCTGGAGCGCCTCAAACGGATCAGCGAACTCGTCGGGAAGGGTGTGAACTTGGCCGGCATCGGCCACATCCTCGATCTGGAGAGCAGAAACACACAGCTGGAGACGCACAACACCCGGCTGCAGTCCGCCAACGCGCAATTGAAAGCCGATCAGCGAGCACCGGAACGCCACACACGTGGCCGATGAACTTCACGTGCACCGCTACGGACCCGCCGGCCCGCTACGGGTGCTGGCGATTCACGGTCTGACCGGTCACGGGCAGCGCTGGCGACCGCTGGCCCGCCACCACCTGCCAGACCTCGCGGTGGCCGCACCCGATCTGCTCGGCCATGGCCGGTCGTCGTGGGCAGCGCCGTGGACCATCGACGCCAATGTCGGAGCGTTGGCTGCGCTCCTCGATGAGCAGGCCAATGAGGCAAAAGCGCCGGTGCTGGCCATCGGACACTCGTTCGGCGGCGCGGTCGCACTGCAACTGGCCGCTGCCCGACCGGATCTGGTCAGCTCCCTGGTGCTGCTCGACCCGGCGGTCGGGCTGGACGGATCCCTGATGGCCGATATCGCCGAAGCGATGCTGGCCGCACCGGACTACCCAGACCGTGCCGAGGCTCGCGCCGAGAAGGCCACCGGCGCGTGGGCTGACGTGGACCCTGTGCTGCTGGACGCCGAACTCGACGAGCACCTGATCGCGGCGCCGGGCGGACGCCACCGCTGGCGGATCAGCCTGCCCGCGATGATGTCCTACTGGAGTGAACTGGCCCGCGACGTCGTGCTGCCACCCGCCGGTATCCCCACCACCCTGATCCGGGCGACGTGCACTTCACTTTCCTATGTCCGCGACGATCTCATCACCGCGCTGCACACGCGGCTGGGAAGCGAGTTCGAGTTGATCGACCTCGCGTGCGAGCACATGGTGGCACAGGCCAGGCCCGCCGAGGTGGCCGCGGTGATCCGCGACCGACTGGTGATGCGCTGACACATGGCCCCGGTGACCGACGCGCAGGTCGAACGGGTACGCGCACTGATCAGCGCTATCCCCGCGGGCCGGGTCGCCACGTACGGCGACATCGCGACCGTCGCAGGGCTTTCCAGCCCGCGCACGGTCGGTTGGATTCTGCGGACTGACGGCTCGGACCTACCCTGGCATCGGGTGATCAGGGCCTCCGGGAGACCGGTACCGCATCTGCGGACCGAACAACTGGAACTGCTCCGTGCCGAGGGGGTCCTGGCCGTCGACGGCCGGGTGGATCTATGTGTGGTGCGCCATCGGTTTGCAAAGCCCAACCGCTACAGCGCCAGCCGAACCAGGGCGGCGGAGCGGGCCAGACCCGGAAACGCCTCGGCGGTCGAGCGGGGATGAAGGGCATGAACCGCCAGCCGGAACATCAACGCGCGCAACAGCATCTGCGGCCATTCCGGCAGCGTTTCCCAACGTTCGACCAGCCCGTCGTCGGCGTCACCCCACGACAGTGCGTCCACCACCACCACGCCGGCGGCCCAGGACGCGGGTCGCCAGTACGGTGTGATGTCGGTGATGCCCGGCGCGGCGGCGCCGAGGAAAAGCACCGTACCGTACAGGTCCCCGTGCACCACCTGATTGGGACTCCTCGTCGCCCTGCGCAGCGCGGCGAGCTGGTTGATCAGGTCGACCGACCGTTGCCCGTCCACCGACCCCGGGGCGACCTGGGCACCCGGCTGCAGCGAGGCGAACGGCCGCTCCTCCCACGCGGCGCGGTCAGCGGCGATAAAGACGTCGACATCGGCCCACGGTGCCACTGGCGCCTGGGTGAGAAACCGCGGTCGTTCCAGCTTCGAAGTGGCCTCGTGCAGCCGAACAGCGGCCGACACCACCTCGTCGTAGCGGGGCTCCGGGGTGCCGGCGACGAAGGTGTCCGCCCGCCATCCGGAAACCACATACCTCCCGTCGGTGGAGCGCACCGGGCGAGCCAGCCGAATGCCGTCGACGAACAGCGTCTCGCGCACCTTGGCCGACCAGGCGGCCCGCGCGTGATCGGCCACCATCGACAGCACCACTTCGCCGCACTTCCAGCCGGCACCCAGCGGTGTGGGATGTGCGTCGCGTAAACCGAACGCCGTCAACACGTGTTCGGGCGGCGCCTCGGCAGTCACACCGTCAGCGTACGATGCGCACCACGCAAAAACCGGTTAGTGCATCGTTAGTACATCAGCATGTCGGGCTGCATCTGCTTGGCCCACGCCACAATTCCGCCGTGCAGGTGAACAGCGTCGGAGAAGCCGGCCTTCTTCAGCACCGCCAGCGCCTCGGCTGATCGCACGCCGGTCTTGCAGTACAGCACCGACATCGCATCCTGCGGCAACTCGGCCAGGCCCTCACCGGAGTCGATCGACGACTTCGGGATCAGCTGGGCGCCATCGATGCGGTTGATGTCCCATTCGACCGGTTCACGCACATCGATCAGGGCCACCCGCTGGCCAGAGCTCAGCAGCTCTCGCAGTTCCGCCGGCGTGATGGTGGAATCCGCGACCACTTGAGCGACGTCGTCGGACATCACCCCACAGAACTCGTCGTAGTCGATCAGCTCGGTGATTTTCGGGGTGGCCGGGTCCTTGTGAATCGTGACCGTGCGGTATCTCATCTCCAGCGCGTCGTAGACCAGCAACCGGCCCAGCAGCGGTTCGCCGATCCCGATGATCAGTTTGATCGCCTCGGTGCCCATCACCGATCCGATGGAAGCGCACAGGATGCCCAGCACCCCACCCTCGGCGCAGGACGGCACCATGCCCGGTGGCGGCGGTTCGGGGTACAGGTCCCGGTAGTTCAGCCCGCGCCCGTCGGGCGCCTCCTCCCAGAACACCGAGGCCTGACCCTCGAAGCGGTAGATCGAGCCCCACACGTAAGGCTTGTGCGCCACCACCGCCGCGTCGTTGACCAGGTAGCGGGTGGCGAAGTTGTCGGTACCGTCCAGAATCAGGTCGTAGTCGCTGAACAGCTGGACCGCATTCGACGCCGTCAGCTGTAGCTCGTGCGGCCGCACCTGCACCAGCGGGTTGATCTCGGCGATCGAATCGCGCGCGCTGGACACCTTGGACCGGCCGACATCCGATACCCCGTGGATGATCTGGCGCTGCAGGTTGGACTCGTCGACCACATCGAAGTCGACGATGCCGATGGTGCCGACCCCGGCCGCGGCCAGGTACATCAGCGCCGGCGCCCCCAGCCCGCCCGCGCCGATCACCAGCACCCGGGCGTTCTTCAGCCGCTTCTGACCGTCGACACCCACATCGGGAATGATGAGGTGCCGGCTGTAGCGTGCGACTTCATCCCTGGTCAGCTCGGCTGCCGGTGCCACCAGGGGCGGCAGGGGCAACTGGGGCAACAGGGGCATGGGTCCCGACACCGGCTATCTCCTCCAAAAAATCATCTGCCATAACCATCACAGCAGCTGCTGAGATCAACGGCAAACAGCCGAGAGTACTTCCCGGCTTCCCGGCTTCCGGTGAGTCCGGATTACGGGATGGGGTACGGCCACGGATTGAAGCGGCAGGTCTTGCCGTCGGGTTTGACCCACTCCGGGTCGAAAGCCGAGGCGTCGCCGTTGGAGGTGCCGAAGGTCTGCTGCATCATCACCGGTGCCAGACCGTCCTGCTTGTCGCAGGGTTCGTGGTGTTCATAACCGATGGCGTGACCGACCTCGTGGTTGATCAGGTACTGCCGGTAGGAGCCCACGTCGCCCTGGAACGGCACCGCACCGCGGACCCACCGGGCCTCGTTGATGAACACCCGCGGCTGCGCATCCGGCCCGTAGGCCGGGTTGTAGCAGGACGCTTCCAGCGGAATCTCATAGCCGCAGCCGGCACGGACCGTCATCGGCGAGGACAGCGAGATACGAAAGTCGGGGCTCTCCCCGCTGGCCGCATCGATCCGCACGAACGCGATCTGCGGATTATGCGTCCACCCCTTGGGATTGCTCAGTGTCTGATCGACCATTCGGGCGAACGCCTCGTCACCGCCGAACGCCGCGGTGTCGATACCGGTTTCGACCTCCACGGTGTAGGCGAACACCTTCACGGTGCCCTGGCCGACCTTGGGCTCAGTGCCCGGGACGACGTACCAGGTGTCCGCACCGGCCTCGGTGAACGGACCGCCGCCGGGCAGCATCCCGGTGGGCAGGTTGATGTCGAACTCGGTCAGGCCGCGCGGCGGCGCACCGATGATCGCCGTGCCCGCCGACCCGATCGTCGGCGGGCCCTGAACCGCCTCCTCGGAGACGGGGGCGGACACTCCGGTTCCGGTCACCGTCTGATACACCACGACACCGGTGAGCACCACCAACACCGGTATCGCATACGCACGCCAGCCGTAGGTGGACACGAACCGGCCCAGCCAGGTCTGCTTGCGCAAGCGCCGGTGGGTGTCGCGATCAGCCCGGGCTCGGCCGGTGCCGGCGGCGAGGGGGTCGCGCTGAGCGCGCAGCGGCTCTCGCCACTGATCGCGAACTGCGAGCGCTCGACCGGTTCCGTCGATCCCCGGGTGATAGGTCACCGCCCCAGAATGGCACAACCGCCGCCGGCGGCGGTTCTCCGGCACGCGTGGAGAACCCGGGAGACACCAGTCAGGCCATTTCAACCATCGACTACGGCGGCGACTGTGGGCGCCGCTTCCAAGGCGGCGGGAGCCCCGGGTAGTAGGGTCGTTTTGACGCAGCGAACGTGGGCGGAGCGGTTGCAGCGACCACCCGCCGCCCCGGGGAAACCAGATTGAGGACTTGATGAGCGAACCGGCCGACACGGTCGAACCCCGACTGGCTAGCCGCGCCGAACCGCCCACGCGTGGCCGAACCAGCACCCATGCGCCGGCGGGCACCAACCGCCGGGGCAGCCGGTTGCCCCGCGACGAGCGTCGCGGCCAACTGCTGATCGCGGCTAGCGAGGTTTTCGTCGACCGCGGCTACCACGCGGCCGGGATGGACGAGATCGCCTACTGCGCCGGGGTCAGCAAACCGATTCTGTATCAACACTTCTCGTCGAAGCTAGAGTTATACCTGGCGGTGCTGGACCAGCACGTGGAGAAGTTGGTCTCCGGCGTACGACAGGCGTTGGGCACCACTACCGACAACCGGCAGCGGCTGCGGGCGGCGGTTCAGGCGTTCTTCGACTTCATCGACCACGACGGCCAGGGCTACCGGCTGATTTTCGAGAACGACAATGTCGTCGAGCCGCAAGTGGCGGCCCAGGTGCGGGTGGCCACCGAGTCGTGCATCGACGCCGTGTTCGACCTGATCAGCCACGACTCCGGGCTCGACCCGCACCGTGCCCGGATGATCGCAGTGGGCCTGGTGGGCGTCAGCGTCGACTGTGCCAGGTATTGGCTGGGCACCGACCGCCCCGTTTCCAAGGACGACGCCGTCGAAGGCACCGTGCAGTTCGCCTGGGGCGGGCTGTCGCACGTGCCGCTCAGCCGGTAGCCCCGAAGCCCACCCGGCGGGAGTCGGCGACCCCGATCTCAACGTAGGCGATCTTGGCGGTCTGCACCAGGAAGCGGCGGCCCTTTTCGTCAGCGAGAGCGAGCACCCCCGGGCCCTCCGGGCCCGCTGAGGCCTTACCCAACGCTTTGGTAACCAGTTCCTCGACCTCATCGGGTGTCTGCGCGCTGGCGAAGACCAGCTCGCGTGCGCTGTCGGTGACCCCGATCTTGACCTCCACACTGGCCCCTTTCGGTTATAGGCGTCTTGGAGACGGCCGCAGCATGCAGGCTAGTGGACAACCCGATCACTTGTCCGCACCGGTCGCCGCCGCGGGCGGTGGCAACGGCAACAACGATGCGGTAACGCGCCCGCGCGCCGGCCCGGCCAGGAAGAACCGGACCGATACCGTCAGCGTGGTGAGCCATCTGGTCACCCGCGGCCGGTACCGCCCGAATGAGCCGGTCGACTACGAGGACTATCCGGGTCGTGGTAGTGAAGGTGTCGACTACCCGGCCGACGACCCACACGACGACGATTACCTGCCAGAAGCCGGCCGTCGCCGGCACCCGGCGGCTGTCATCGCCGCCGTCGTGTTGGTGGCTGCCGGCATCGGCACCGCCGTCATTCTCAACAGCGACAGCAGCGGGTCGCAGGCGACGGTGCGCCCCGTGGGACCTGCCGGACGGGGGCCGACGGTCACGGCCCTCCCGGACCCGACCACTTCCACCGCCACCGCTCGGCCGCCATCGGAGTCACTGCCCCCTAAACCCCGGGAAACCAACACCACACCGACCGCGATCCGGCCCACTCCGACGCCGTCGGTGGCCGCTGTACCGCCGTCGCTGAATCCACGCACCGTCCGCTATGCGGTCACCGGCACCAAGCAGCTTTTCGACCTGGTCACCATCATCTACACCGACGCGCAGGGGATGCCCCGCACCGACTTCAACGTTGCGCTGCCGTGGACCAGAACGGTCGTGTTGAACCCGGGCGTGCAGCTCAAGTCCGTGATCGCGACCAGCCTGTCCGGCCGGCTCGGCTGTGCGATCACCAACGCTGAGGGCCAGGTCATCGTCGCGTCGGCCAACAACACGTTCATCGCGACCTGCGCGCGGTAGACACGGTTCACCCGCGCAGGGTTAGCACGATCAAGCCAGGCCCAGTTCCCGCATCCGTTCGTCGTGGGTGTGCTGTAGCCGGTCGAAGAACCCGGCCAGGTGGGTCAGGCCGTCGGGCCCGGA
>NZ_JBYCKY010000645.1:0-1830 GCF_057473605.1 Mycobacterium sp. TH-M82
GGCGCGGTGGGACGCGCGACGAAGTGGCGGCTGTCCGGGCTGGGGTGCCGCGTCATCGCCTACGACCCCTACGCCGACGAGGCTCAGCACAGCCTGCAGGAGTTGCTCGGGCTGGCCGACATCGTCTCACTGCACGCGCCGGTCACCGATGAGACCGCCGGGATGATCGGCTCCAGTCAGTTCGCCGCCATGCGCGACGGCGTGGTCTTCCTCAACACCGCCCGTGCTCAGCTGCACGACACCGACGCACTGGTCGCCGCGCTGCGCAGCGGCAAGGTGGCCGCCGCCGGGCTGGACCATTTCGCCGGGGAATGGCTGCCCACCGACCACCCGCTGGTGGGCATGGGAAACGTGGTGCTGACCCCGCACATCGGCGGGGCGACGTGGAACACCGAGGCCCGACAGGCACAGATGGTGGCCGACGACCTGGAGGCGCTGCTGACGGGCCGGCGGCCCACCCATATAGTCAACCCGGAGGTGTTGAGGTCATGAAGTTCGTTGACAATGCCGAGGACGCGGTGCTGGCGGCCGCCAAGGACATGTTGCGCCGAGGCCTGGTGGAGGGTACCGCGGGAAACATCTCGGCCCGCCGTGAGGACGGCAATCTGGTCATCACGCCGTCGTCGGTGGACTATGCCGAGATGACGCTCGACGACCTGGTGCTGGTCGACCCGGACGGCGAGGTGCTGCACGCGGCGCAGGGCCGGGCCCCGTCGACGGAGATGAAGCTGCACCTGGCGTGCTTCAACGCCTTCGACGACGTCGGCTCCGTCATCCACAGCCACCCGGTGTGGGCCACCATGTTCGCGATCGCCCACCAGCCCATACCGGCCTGCATCGACGAGTTCGCCATCTACTGCGGCGGAGACATCCGCTGCACCGACTACGCCGCGTCCGGCACCCCCGAGGTCGGCGCCTACGCGGTCAAGGCGCTGGACGGCCGGGCGGCGGCGCTGATCGCCAACCACGGGATGGTTGCGGTGGCACCGCGCCCGGACAAGGCCATGCACGTCACCGCACTGGTGGAACGCACGGCGCAAATCGTCTGGGGGGCAAGGGCTCTGGGCGGGCCGATACCGCTGCCCGAGGACATCAACGCCGGCTTCGCCGGGATCTACACCTACCTGCGGGCCAACGCTGGGTAGTACCGCGAGCACCGCCGGCTAACGCTGGTCGACGGCCACCTTGACCGCGCCCGTCTCACCCTGCTCGGCGATGGTCAGGAACGCGTCGCGCCACTGGTCCAGTGCAAAGGTGTGAGTCAGCATGGGCTGCAAGTCAATTCGGCCGTCGGCCACCATGTCGAGGTAGTGCGCGATCGCGTGTTTGCGGACACCGCCGACCTCCTCGACCCCGAAAGCGTTGGAGCCCACCCAGCTTATCTCCTTGAAGTACAGCGGACTCCACTCCCAGCGCCCCGGTCCGTGCACGCCGGCCTTGACCAGCGTGCTGCGCGCCTTGAGCACCCGCACCCCGACCTCGAACGTCTCCGGTTTGCCGACGGTGTCGTAGACGACGTCGATCGCCCCCGGATAGGCCATCGGCAGGCCCTGCAGCGGCTGGCGCAGCCGGCCGCCGCCCCAGGCCGACAGCTCCTCGATGACGGCCAGCCGCGGCTCGTGTGCCAGGACGAGATCCGCGCCGAACCGGCGGGCCAGCTTCGCCTGGGCGTCGAAGCGCGCCACCACCGCCACCGCCACATCCGGGTACAGCGCCCGCAGGATCGCGACGGCGCACAACCCCAGCGAACCGGCGCCGTAGACCAGCACCCGGCTGGACGGCGGCGGCGGGTGCCGGGTGATCGAATGCAGCGACACCGAGAACGGGTCG
>NZ_JBYCKY010000646.1:0-2072 GCF_057473605.1 Mycobacterium sp. TH-M82
GCGACGATGAAACTGTCGCCAAGGTGCATCACCAGACGAATGAATTCGCGGGTTGGCGCATCCATCAGCGACAGTTGTACGAGGTCATCGAGCGTAAACGGATAGATGGGTTTGCGGATGCTGACAATGGTGCGAGGCTCCGTGAGAATGCGTCCTTCGGCATCGCGGACGCTGTAGCGGGTGCCGGGACCCCCGACGATGTTCATCCGATATCCGCCCGGTAGCATTGCATCGGCCATCGGGTCAGACTTTGAGTAGACATACGGCGTGCCATCCAGTTGCCGGTCAATGAATTCCGAAAGCGCCGCTTCCGAAGGGAACTGTGCGTTTGGCGCGGAAAACTTGCGCCCGTTTCGCTCGATAATCGTGGTCGTACCCATAACGTGAACGTCCGTGACGAGCGGATCCTCCATGACGGACTGGAGCGCGTCAAACTGAAACCAAGTGTCGAGCACCGTTTGAATGACCCGTTCGCGCTCGGCCAGGGATACAAACGTCTCCGGTTCGGCACACATCCGGTACAGCACCGCGTGCCACTGGGTGCGGGTTGTGCCTGGTTGGCGCATCCTGGGATCCCCGAGTACGGCTGCCTTCAGCCGCTCGACGTCATTCGCTGTCTGTGTGTTGTCACTGGCCATCAGCGTCCACCTGCCTTGGAACCGGATGCTTGGGTCTGTGCATTCGGGGGCGGCGACGTCGTGACACGGGTTCCCGGGTTCCCGGCCCCAGTTGCAGGTGCTGGTGCTGTGGACAGGGAGATCGTCTCTGGTGCAGTGAACGATCCGTTTTGGGGGATGAGGCCAATCTGGACGCTGTTGTTCAAAATGGCAGGCGCGAGGACGCGATAGTCCTGCTCGGTCACAAACAGGAGGAGTGCCGTGGGCGCGCCGCCTTTCGCAGATTCAAGCACGTTTAACACCGGCACCGGTTCAATCGTGGTGAGGAGCGGCCCGCTGGCGGTTTGAGACGTCACAAGAAGCGCGATGCTCTCTCCCGGGTTCACGACCGACGCGAGCGGCGTCTGCACGGGGAGCGCCATCAACATGCCAGTCTCTCCGGTCCGTTCCGTGTACTGGGTGAGAAACGTCGAAAAGCTTCCACCGGACGGGTTCAAATCCGCCACCGTCACCGGGTCGCCTTTGGGCACGGCGAACGAGAGGTACTTCCCGACCACCGCGTCAGGTTTTGTTGCCATGCCGGTGATGCCAGCGGTTTTTGGAACCGTGACGGTCGTGACGTCAGCGGCCGCAATTCGTGTGTATGGGTACAAGGGTTTCGTGGCCACGACAACGGTCTCCGTATTCGCCGCGCGAAGTAAGACCACCGACCCGATGACGCCCGCACACACAGCGCAGACGAGGCCCAAAACGAATGACAACGTGCTCTTTCTCATCGGGTCGCCACCGCCTTTCTCCAGCGGCGACTGCGGCGCACAGGCAACCGCTCTGGCACCAGCCGCAGCGCTTCGATCACGTGCAGGGTCGCATCCTGCACCGGACGACTGCCAATGAGCGGCCCGGCACTCATGAGCGCACGGTACAGCCGCTTGTCTTCTGGCATGTTTACCACCACCGACCGAACGCCTGCTTCATCGAGCAGGCGCAAAGCGCGGCGATGTTCCGTCACGTGTTTGCGGATACGGTTCACGGAGACCACCACGCGTTCCGGCGATTTTAAGTGCCGGACCAGTTCGTACTCCTCCACAAACCGCTTGAACGCCATCCACTCGGGCGTCATCACGAACACCACTCGATCGGCTAAATCCAGCGCGGCATACGTGATGGCTGAAGACGGGCTGGTGTCGATGAGGACGACATCGAAGGCCCGCGCAAACGGATGCACCAATCGGCGCAGGGTGGCTGGGTCCAGGCCGTCGCGCATGCGGCCACTCGGGAGCAGATGCCAACCGTCAATCGATACCAGCGACTCCCGCAGGGTGGTATCGTCCATCTGAGCGGGGAGGCGCGTGAAATCATCCGTCGTCAGCGCCGCCTGTCGGTGGTGGATCGCCTGCAGGTTCCCTTTCGGATCGAGATCGATCACGCCGACCGAGACCCCTTGCTTCGCAAGAA
>NZ_JBYCKY010000647.1:0-12042 GCF_057473605.1 Mycobacterium sp. TH-M82
TGAGCACCAACCGGTAGCCCATGTTCTCCATCAGCTTCTCGGCACGGCTTTCGATGGTTTGCGACGCCATCATCAGGTGCACCCAGTAGGCGCGGCCCTGCCGGCCGATGGAGTCGAGTACCTCCACCGCGGTCGGCATGATACGGAACCATTCGTAGAACTCGTCGATGACGACAACCAGCATCGGAAGCGGCGGGAGGTCCTGGCCACGCGCCTGCATTCTGGAGCGGATCTCGTTGTACTCCTTGGCGCCGTCGACACCTGCGTTGTCACACATCGTTTTGCGGCGGGCGATCTCGCCCCACATCGCCTCCAGGAACCGCTCCATCAACGCCTGGTCTTCTTCCAAGTCGGTGATGATCCGCGACACATGCGGCACCCCGGCGAAGGGTTTGACCGCCGACCCGCCCTTGAGGTCGGCCAAAACGAACTGCAGCTCGTCGGGTGGGTGCCCGAGCAGCAATGACTCGATCACCGTTCGCACCAGTGTCGATTTGCCCGAGCCGGTGGTTCCCGACATCACGCCGTGCGGACCGTCACCACCTTCGTCCAGTGACTTCATGTCCAGAAACAGCAGCTCGCCGTTGTCGGAGCGGTTGCCGAACGGCACCCGCAGCCGGGACCGGCTGAGCGGGTCGTGGCGGCCGGCCCACAGCTCGGCGAAGTCGATTCTTCCGGCGTCCTCGATCCCGTAGTAGGACAGGATGTCCCGGGCGCCGATATGGTGCGTGACCCGTTGCCCGATCTCCTCGTAAGCCTCGGCCAGCCGCCAGTGCGCCATCCGCTGCGCAAACTGCTCCGCGTCTGCCACGGTCAGCTGATCCGCCAGCGCGAAAAACCACTCGTTGTCATCGATCACCATCGAGGTGTCGCGGTCACGGGGCAGCGCGTGAATGACCCCCTTGCTGTCGAGCCGCAGTACCCGCTCCGGTACGCCGGTCCACTCCGGGGTGCCGGTCAGGTCGAAGAACGTCACCCCATCGACGCCCTCTGTAGTGTTCACATACTCCCACTGGGGATCAGCAGCATCGCCGACGATCAAGTGGTGCGGCGTCGGTGTCTCCGTCGACGAACTGGCGTGTCGAGGCATGAACGACCCCCGCCCGGAGAACAGGTCGCCGTGCTCGGCGGCGAACTCACGCACCGACCCGTACACCATCCGCGCGTTGCCAGCGGCATCCTGACGTCGAGGATCACCGAAATGCGGGAGCCATTTCACCCAGTCCCACTGCGCCACATCCGAACTGACGACGATCATCCGCACATGGTCCGGGCCGTGTGAAAACGCCAGCTGACAGATGATCGCCCGGATCAGCGCCAGCACCTGCTCGCGGTCGCCCACCAGCGAATACCAAGGTTCGACCAGCAGTGACACCATCTTCGGCAGGTTGTAGACCACGCTTTGGTAGCGCCCGAATTCCTGCAGCGCTTTGCCGGTGACCGGCTCCAACTCGATGTCGGTGGGCATGTTCTGCGGCTCACCCCAGGTCACCTCGGGCCGCGTCATCCCCACCCCCACCCGGGCCAATCCGAAGTTGAGGTCCTTGCCGTTGGGCTGACGCTCCCACATCCGGGCCGAGCCCACCGCCGCGGTCAGCGTCACCGGAGCGGGGTGAAACCAGCGGTAGTTCGTGTCCATGCTGTCCGCCGACTCGGCCGCCGACTCACGCAACCGGTCGAGCATCAGCATGAACTGCGCTCGCATCGCGTCCAGTTTCGGCCGACTCAACTGCTGATTGCCGCCACCGAAACGGCCGCCGAACATCATCATGGCGACCCCACCGATCATGAAGATGGGGAAAATCGAACCGGCACCCAGAAACATCCGCGACCCGCTGGCCACCGTCATCGCGACCATGCCGACCAGCAGTCCGACCACCAGCACCCCGACCACCACCAGCCACCAGGGCTTGCCCTCCGGCGGCGGGACGCTCAGCGGCGTCGGCAAGACGATGTTCTCCGGCTTGACCGCCGGAGCCCGTTCCGGCGTCGGACGGGCAAATCCGCGTTTCACTTCGGCACCACCAGTTCTGCAGGGTTCATGTCGGTCGGCAGCGAGTCATGACGCAGCAGGGCATCCTCTCGGGAGAGCGTCGGCCCCGGCGCCAGCAGCCGCAGCGCCACCCACGGCGCGGGAGTCGGTTCCTCGCTCAAGCCCAGCGCGGTACGGGTCTCGCGGGTATCGGGCACCCCATATCGTGCGCCCGCGTGCGACAACCACCATAGCGATTCGGTTGTCGCCGCGTCGGCTTCGTTACCCGTCATCGCCACGAAGTTGGCATAGCCAGGGCCAAAATAGACGCGGTCGGCTTCGCGGCCGGTGGTGTCCACTTTCACCAGCGAGACCACTTTGTGCGTGTCGCTAGCCCGCACCGGGATCGTGGGGCCGGACACCACCTGAACCCGGGCCCGGGTCTCCCCGCCGGTGCGCTCCCACCACCAGCAGGTGGCCGGGTTGTCCCGGATGTCGATCACGTTCAGCGGGCCGTCCGGGTAGGCCGACAAATCCAATCCGGATACCACCGGCATTTTCGCCAACGCCGGCGGCGCCACCACGACCGGTTTGCCGTCGGGGTTGGAGCCGGCGTTCAGCAGAATCCTCGCCACCACCGACGACACTGTCTCCACACCATCCGGCAGAACCACCGAATACTGTTGCGGCCCAGACAGTTGCGGTGTAACGAACACCGTTCCCACCGGCCCCGGCGCATCCGGGAAGCGGGCCTGACCACCCACATCCGGCACGGCTGGCACCGACAATTCCGGTCCCACCGGCAACGCGTCGAACAATGCTCTGCTCATCGGCTTGGCCTGATCAACCTGTTCCGGGGACAACCCCAGCGGTATCAGCACCGCGCGGTCGGCGGCGCTGATGCGCGACCGGCGATTCTGCCGGATCACCCACGAGTCATCACCGTATTTCAGCACCACCGCGTCCTGCTCACCCAACACCCGGCGCCGGCCCGAGATGTCGGGAGTTCCGTCGATGACCGTCACCGTCACCGGTGACGGCGCGCCCACTCCCCGGGTGTTGGTCACCGCGTCGCAGATCAGCCACGATGACGACGCCGGACTCCTGGGCAGGAACTCTGACGGTGCACCCGGGATACCGACCAGTGGCCCGTGCGGCTGGTCGTCGATTTGGCTGGACCGCACCTTGTGCGGATTGTCGGGGCGCCCGGCAATCAGCCGCGCCGACGCCAAATTCAAGGCCGGGTACAACGTGTCGCCCACCCGGACATACAGCGCGCCGGAATCACGGTCGGCGATGATCGGTGATTCGTTACGCAGTTGGCCGGACGGGCTCAAAAACGACTGCAGCAATGCGCCCAGGCAGACGACTGCCGCCGCCGACACAGACGCCACCACCGCCAGGGACTGCCGCCGACCCGGCTCGATTTCCATTCGAACCTGCCAGCGGGTCAGCGCCATCGCGGTGCGCCGAGCCAGGAACTGGTAACCCGTCATCTGGGTGCGGGTCGACAACCCCAGACCGTAGCCGGTCCCCCGGTCTTCGTCAGTCACGGTGGACCGCGATCCCGCGCGGTCTCCGGGCGTGCTGCGACCCGGGCGCGCTCTTGGCCATCATCTGCTGCTCCTACCTGCTGAGATCCCCACTGCGCATGCTAGCGATGTTCGGTGACGTCCGCTCGTCGGGCGGTGACCGAACGAGCCAATCGCCGGGTTACAACCGGCCGGTGGCGATATAACTGCACCAGGCTGTGGTTCGCCTGGCAGTCACCCTGGAGGTCACCTCGGTGAACCGAGGTTTTCGTGTATGGTCGCAGCTGTGACGACTACCGACGGACACAGCGCTGAAAGGCGCTTTGATTCGCCTGTTTCGCCTGGTTCGACTAATTCCACGGATTCCATGAGGCCGGCGGTCGGGCCGGTGGACGACGAGACCGCTCACCGCGTCGACTATCCTGCCCAGCTTGTCGACGTCGAGATGGAGGTGGAGGTGGAGCAGGGCTACCGCACCGAGATCCACGGCGCCCACGACACCATCGACATCGAGACATACGGCGGCGGGTTCGACCTCACCCGGCGGGCGACCGCTCCGAAGCTGCGGGTTTGGAAAGACAAGTGGTTCAACCTGTTGTGGCTGATCCCGATCGGCCTCGTCGGACTGATCGCGGCGGTCGCGATCGGCAAAGGCATCCGCAACATGCCCGGCGTGGAGGAGTTCATCGCCCAGCACCCCGGAGCCGACGCATCGACCGCCGGCCCGCCGGGACTGCCGTGGTGGGCCAACTGGACACACTTTTTCAACTTGTTTTTGATGATGTTCATCATCCGGTCCGGGATCCAGATCCTCTGCGACCATCCGCGCCTGTACTTCAGCCGCAACTCCACTCCCGGCAAGGATGAATGGCTGCGGGTGGGCCCGCCGGTGCCCGACGACCCATACTGGACGGCGAACTCCGACACCGTCGCACTGCCCGCGCAGTTCGGGTTACCCGGCTTCCGGCATTCCATCGGACTGGCCCGCTGGTGGCATTTGGGCGTCGACGTGCTGTGGCTGCTCAACGGCGCGATCTTCTACGTGCTGATCTTCGCCACCGGGCATTGGCGCCATATCGTGCCGACCAGCTGGGACGTCTTCCCCAACGCGCTATCGGTAGCCATCCAGTACATGTCACTGAACTGGCCGGTGGACAACGGCTGGGTGGCCTACAACGGTTTGCAGTTGCTGGCCTATTTCACCACGGTCTTCATTGCCGCACCCGCCGCGCTGATCACCGGCCTGGGCATGTCACCGGCGCTCTCGCAGCGGCTGGGCGTCATCAGCAAGCGACTCAACCTGCAGGTCGCGCGCTCGCTCCATTTCTTGGTGCTGGCCTACTTCCTGTTCTTCATCCTGACACACGTCACGATGGTGTTCGCCACCGAAGCGCTGCGCAACCTCAACCACATGTTCGCCTCCCGCGACGACAACAGCTGGGTGGGCTTAGGGTTCTTTGCTTTGGCCATGACCGTGACGGTGATCGCCTGGGTTTGGGCCACCCCGTTCACCATCAAGCACCCGCGGGTAGTGCAGCGGGTGGGCTACATGCTGGTCGGCCCGTTCCAGCGGCTGCTGGAAAACCTCAACCCCAAGCCGGGCACCTTCACCGAGGCCGACATCTCGCCGCACCACTGGCGCAACGGCCGGCTGCCGGAGACGGTCGAGTACAAGGAGCTGGAGGCAGGCGACTTCGCAGACTGGCGGCTCAAGGTCTACGGCCTGGTGGAGAACCCGATGGAGTTCTCGCTGGAGGACCTCAAGGCACTGCCCTACCACGACCAGATCACCCAGCACATGTGCATCCAGGCCTGGTCAGGGGTTGCCAAGTGGGGCGGTGTGACGATGCAGACCATCATGGACATCGTCAAACCGCTGCCCGAGGCCAAGTGGGTCATGTTCTACTCGATGGGGCTCGGCGCCACCGGCGGCATCTACTACAACGCACACCCCATCGACCAGATGAGAAACCACATGTCGATGCTGGCCTACAACATGAACGACGAGCCGCTGCCCTACATGCACGGCAAGCCGCTACGGCTGCGCAACGAGTTGCAGCACGGCTTCAAACAGGTGAAGTGGATCAAAGGCATCGAGTTCGTCGCCAGCTACAAAGAGATCGGCAGCGGCTACGGCGGCTACAGCGAAGACCACAAGTTCTTCGGACGCCACCAGACGATCTGACGATCTGCCCGGAGCCCTCACACGGGGCGATCCCGCCGATCCCGCCGCCACCGCCCATCCCGGGGATTCCCTGATGCGGCCAGCCCGACACGGGTAAGTCAAATTCCGGTCCACGCGGCGTCCAGCCGCCCGGCAACGTCGATGATCTGGGCCTGTTGTGCCGGTGGGCTGTCGATCTCGTCGGCGACGTAGGAGGCGATGAACCGTCGAATCTCGCCGTCGACACCGGCGACGACGCGCAGCACCTCACCGCGGATCGACCGCGACGACACCTGGACCGTGATGTCCGAGGGCCGCGGCTTCACCACGTCGACGATCAGCAGCAGTGGATCGGCGGCCCGCGCGGTGGCCCGCAATGCGATATCGCCGGCGACGGTGAACCGCTGCTTGTCCAGGCGCAGGTCGACGAGCAGATCGATGGCCAGTGGAATGTGAATGGCAAACGTGATCGCATCGCCCAGGTTTCGGGTGACCGCAGGTTGCTGGATCTTCACCTTGGCGCTGACTCGGGCGATCTTGCCCGGCCCCTGACCGATGGGGGCCATCTCGAACTCGTCCCCGGCGATGACGGCGAATGCAGCCGCTATGCGCGCTTCGGTGACCGCAACCTCGAAGAACTTACGGCCGAACTCTTCGTAGGTCAGGTAAGTAAAGGAGTTGTGCTGTTGCATAGATCAATACTGGTCTACGCCTCAGACCTCGACCACGACGGCACCACCCATCCCACCGCCGGCGCACATCGCCGCGACGCCGAAACCGCCACCGCGCCGCCGCAGTTCGTAGACAACAGTGGTCACCATCCGCGCACCGGTGGCCGCAACGGGATGACCGAGGCTGCATCCGCTGCCGGAGCAGTTGACCAGCGCCTCGTCCAGGCCGTGTTCCCGGCACGCGGCGATCGGCACCGACGCGAAGGCCTCGTTGATCTCCCACAACGCGACGTCACCGGCCGACAGCCCGGCGCGATCCAGCACTTTGCCGATCACTTTCACCGCCGCCAGTCCGGTGTCCCGGGGGGCGACTGCACTGGTCGCCCACGCCCTGACGGTTCCCAGCACGGTGAGCCGTTCGGCGGCGGCGTACTCGCGGTCGACCAGTGCGACAGCGGCAGCAGCGTCGTTGATGCCGCTGCTGTTGCCTGCGGTTATGGCGAACCCGTCGATCTCGGGGTGCAGCACCGGCAGCGATGCCAGCCGAGCCATGGTGGTGTCGCGGCGCGGATGCTCGTCGACGCTGAAATCGACCACCGTCCCGTCGGGCTGGCGAACCTTCAGCGGCACGATCTCCTCGGTGAACTTGCCGGCGTCGATCGCCGCCACCGCGCGTTGATGGGACCGCAACGCCCACGTGTCCATCTCCTCGCGACCGATCCCCATGGCCTTCGCGGTGTTCCAGCCCACCGTGACCGACATGTCCATGGCCGGGGCGTCCGGCGTTTCCGGGTGGGTCGGTGGCAGCCACGGTTCGTGAAAATTCACCCCCGGCCCGGACCCGGGCACCCGCCACTTCATCAGCGGTGCCGTCGACATCGACTGCACCCCACCGGCGACGACGACGCGTTGCATCCCGGAGATGATCTGCGCGGACGCGTTGCCGATCGCGGTCAGGCTGCCCGCGCAGTGCCGATTGACCGCCAGGCCGGGCACATCCGGCATGCCGCAGGCCACCGCTGCGTATCGCGCCAGATCACCACCGCCATAGTTGGATTCGGCAAAGATCACGTCGTCGACGGCGGCCGGGTCCAAACCCGCCCGGCGAACCACCTCCGGCAGCACGGCCACGGCAAGGGCTTCCGCGGGCGTGTTGACCAGCGCCCCCTTGAACGATCGCGCGATGGCAGTCCTGGTGGCGCCGACGATGACGGGTGTGGGCATATTCGCGGCCTCTGTTTACAGGTGGGCTTTCTTTGCAATGACAATAATAATTGTAGACACGGGGTCGACGCTGGTCGACAGCGGCCGCCGGGTCAGCCCCGACGGCGTCGAGCACCCCCTCCGCTGTCTTCCGGTTCGATCACGCCGCGGCGGGTCAGGTGTTCGATCAGCGGATCCACGCCTGCCGCAAGGTGTTCCGCCATCGCGGTGCGGGCGAGCTTGCCGTTTCGCGCTGTCAGTGCGGCCAGCACCCGCCGGTGGTCGCGAACCGAGCGGGCCGGCCAGCCGGCGATGGTGGGAAACACCGATTCGGGTGCGTAGCGCGTGATCCGCGACATCAGCTGGGCGAGTTTCGGCGAATTCGCCGCCACATTGATGGTCCGGTGAAAGTCGTGGTTCAGGCGCACCGTCCGGTCGTCGTCGTCACCGGCATAGGCGTCTTCCAACTCGGCCTGGATCTCGCCCAGCTCGCGCAACTGGTGGTCACTGATGCCCGCAGCGGCCCGAGCGGCGAGTTCGCCCCCGACATAGGCCTGCACATTGGCGACGTCCACCAGATCCCGCCCGGTCACCGGCAACACCACGAAGCCGCGGTGCGGCTGCTGCGCGAGCATCCCTTCGGCTCGCAGTTCCAACAGCGCCTCACGCACCGGGGTGACGCTGATATTCAGATCCGTCGCCAACTGGTCCAGCCGGACGTACTCCCCCGCGGCGTAGGTACCGTCGAAGATGCGTTTCCGGACGAAGGTCGCGACCGCTTCGGAAAGCTGTGGCCGGGCGGCGAAGTCGGGACCTGCGGGGCCTGCCATCACTTTAGACCCGGTACTCGGCGAGCAGTTGCCTGCTGATGATCTGCTTTTGAATCTCACTTGTTCCCTCACCGATCAGCAGGAACGGCGCGTCGCGCATCAATCGTTCGATCTCGTATTCCTTGCAGTAGCCGTATCCGCCGTGGATCCGGAAGCTCTGCTGGGTGACTTCGCTGCAGTACTCGCTGGCCAGGTACTTGGCCATGCCGGCGGCCTGGTCGTTGCGTTCCCCGGAGTCCTTCAGCCGGGCGGCGTTGACCATCATCAGGTGCGCAGCCTCCACTTTGGTCGCCATTTCGGCGAGTTGGAATGCGATCGCCTGGTGCTCGGCGATCGGCTTACCGAATGTGCTGCGCTGCTGGGCATATCGCACCGCCAGCTCGAACGCGCGGATCCCCACCCCGCAGGCTCGCGCCGCGACGTTGACCCGCCCGACTTCGATGCCGTCCATCATGTGGAAGAAGCCCCGGCCGGGCGTGCCGCCGAGGACGTCGCCGCCACCGGCCGAGTAGCCGTCGAAAACCAGCTCGGTGGTGTCGATGCCCTGATATCCCAACTTGGCGATTTTGCCCGGGATCGTCAGCCCGGGTACGACTTCCCCGAAGCCGGTTGGCTTCTCCACCAGGAACGCGGTCAGGTTGCGGTGCGGGGTGTCCGCTCCTTCGTCAGTACGCACCAGCACCGCGATCAGTGTCGAGCTGGCACCGTTGGTCAGCCACATCTTCTGGCCGTCGATACGGTAGCTGCCGTCGGGCACGCGGGTCGCCCGGGTACGGATCGCGGCGACGTCGGAGCCCAGCTCGGGCTCCGACATCGAAAACGCGCCTCGTGTCTCGCCGGTTGCCATCGCCGGCAGGAATCGCTGCCGCTGTTCGTCGGTTCCGTGCTGGTGGATCATGTACGCAACGATGAAGTGGGTGTTGATCACCCCCGAAATACTCATCCAGCCGCGGGCCAGCTCCTCGACGCACAACGCGTAGGTGAGCAGGGACTCACCCAGCCCGCCGTACTGCTCGGGGATCATCAGGCCGAACAGGCCCATCTCGCGCATCTGGTGAACGATTGTCTCCGGGTAGGTGTCGGTGCGCTCAAGTTCTGCCGCGTTGGGCATCACCTCATTTTCGACGAATTCCCGTACCGTTGCCATGATTTCGATCTGACTTTGGGTGAGGCCCAAGGTCTGAGCCAGCCTAGTCATCCAGCACTACCTTCCGAGACCCTCTCGAAGACGGCGGCCAGGCCCTGGCCACCGCCGATGCACATGGTTTCCAGGCCGTAGCGCACCTGGCGGCGGCTCATCTCCCGTGCCATCGTCGCCAGCATCCGCACTCCGGTCGCGCCGACCGGGTGCCCGAGCGAAATCCCGGAGCCGTGCACGTTGGTCCGCGTCAAGTCGGATGCGCCGAATCGCCATTCGCGCAGCACCGCCAGTGCCTGGGCGGCGAACGCCTCGTTGAGCTCGATCAGGTCGATGTCGGCCAGCCGCAGACCCGCACCGACCAACGCCGCCTCCGTCGCCGGCACCGGGCCGATGCCCATGACGGCCGGCGCCACGCCGGCGACCGCCCACGACACCATTCGCACCAGCGGGGTCATCCCCAATTCGGCGGCTCGCTCCGGTGTGGTCACCACGCACATCGCGGCAGCGTCGTTTTGTCCGCTGGCGTTGCCCGCAGTCACCGTTGCCTGTGGATCATCTTCTGTCAAAATGGGTTTGAGCTTGCTCAGCGTCTCCAACGACGTATCGGCGCGCGGGTGCTCGTCGGTGTCAACGAGTTGCATGCGTTGCTCCCCCCGCCGGACCGGAACCGGGACCGGGATGATCTCGTCGGCGAAAACACCGTCGTTTTGCGCGGCGACCGCACGCTGGTGCGACGTCACCGCCAGTTCGTCCTGTTCGGTGCGGGAGATCTCGTACTCCCGGCGCAGATTCTCCGCCGTCTCCAGCATGCCGCCCGGCACCGGGTGGTAACGGCCGCCGGCGGTGGTGCGCCCGCGCGTCAGCCCATCGTGGATGCGGACGCCGCCACGGGCGCCCCCCCAGCGCATCTCAGTGGAGTAGAACACCACGTTGCTCATGCTTTCCGTGCCACCGGCGATGACCAGGTCCTCGGCGCCGCTGCCGACCTGCAGGCACGCCTGGATCACCGCCTGCAGGCCGGATCCGCACCGCCGATCGACCTGCATGCCCGGAACGGTCACCGGCAGACCGGCGTCCAGGGCCACCACCCGCCCTATCGCCGGCGCTTCGGTGCTCGGGTAACAGTGGCCGAGAACGACGTCATCGACGATCTCTGGCGGGATCGCGGTCCGTTCCAGCAGCCCCTTCAACGCCGCCACGCCGAGGTCGACGGCGGTCAACGACTTGAACACGCCACCGTAACGACCGATCGGTGTCCGGACCGGTTCGCAGATCACCGTGTCCCTCTCAACCCGTCGCGTCACTCGCTGCGCTCCGTTCCGCTCACTCGACTCACATGAACCTACCGCCGGTCACCTCGAGCACCGTGCCGGTCATGTATGAGGACAGATCCGACGCCAAGAACAGCGCGACGCCGGCGACCTCGGCCGGCTCCCCGGCCCGCCCCATCGGTACCTCGGCAAGCTTGGCGTCCCAGATGCGTTGCGGCATCGCCTCGGTCATCGCCGAACGGATCAGCCCCGGAGCGATCGCGTTGACACGAACACCTAGATGGGCGAGCTCTTTGGCGGCGGCTTTGGTCATCCCGATGATGCCGGCCTTGGCCGCCGAATAGTTGGTCTGGCCGACCAGGCCGACCTTGCCCGACAGCGAGGACATGTTGACGATCACCCCGCGCTTGTTCTCCCGCATGATCGCCGCAGCTTTGCGGGTGCCGTTCCAGGTGCCCTTCAAATGCACCGCGATCACCTGGTCGAACTGGTCCTCGGTCATCGTTCGCAAGGTGGCGTCGCGGGTGACCCCGGCATTGTTCACCATGATGTCCAGCCCCCCGAACCGCTGAATCGCGGCTGCCAGCAGCGCGTCGACGTCATCCGACACCGTCACGTCGCTTCGGACCGCCACCGCGGTGTCGTCACCGAGCATGTGTGCTGCGGCCTCAGTGGCATCCCGGTCCAAGTCGCCGAGGACCACCCGGGCTCCCTCGGCGACAAAACGCTGCGCTATTGCGAAGCCCAAGCCCTGCGCACCGCCGGTGATCACCGCCGTCCGGCCCTCCAGCAACGCCACTCTGCCACCCTCCTTGTCGGGCCTTGTCGGGCCTTGTCGGGCCTGGTCTGGCCTTGTCTGGCGGCTACCTGCCGCCTCTCCCGGTCGCTATCATCGCACATCATATTTCATATATGATCTGGTCTGGATATCAACCGGAGAATGGAGCGCAGTGGATGACCGAGACCTCGGTTGACGACGATGTTTTCAGCGAAGTCCTGGCTCAGACACGCCGGTTCGTCCGCACTTCCGTGATTCCGCGGGAGCAGGAGATCGCCGATCACGATCGCGTACCGGATGACCTCCGCGAGCAGGCCAAGCAGTTGGGATTGTTCGGTTATGCGATTCCCCAGCGGTGGGGCGGGCTGGGCCTGGATCTGGCACAGGATGTCGAGTTGGCCATGGAACTGGGCTACACCTCGCTGGCGGTGCGGTCGATGTTCGGCACCAACAACGGCATCGCCGGACAGGTTCTGGCCG